>JAYUYE010000357.1:0-1752 GCA_043752985.1 Myxococcales bacterium | reverse complement strand
CCGCTCCCCGTGGAGGGGGCTGGCGTGGCTTCGTCCTTCTTGCAGGCCGGAGCGAGAGCCGCCGCAGTGGCGACGACGGAGAACAGCAGCGCGCGCGTGGTCATCGCCGCGGACGATAGCGCACTTATTTGCCGGCCGGCTCGGATCGCTTGTTGAGGTTCTCGAGGCAGTCGAGCAACGGCTCGCACTCGGTCTCCTCGGCGTGGCAGACCTCGAGCACGCGGACCTGCCGCGACGAGCGGTCGGCCTTCTTGCACTTGGTCTCCCAGTCCTTGTCGAGTGCCGCCCGCATCTGCGGGTTCGTGAGCTCGTCGAACTGCTTCTTCGTGATCCGTCCGGCGGTGAGCTCCGCCCCGGAGTCGTCGACCGCGCACTGCGTGAGTCGTGGGCCGAGCGCATCGCATGCCGAATCGAGACGCTTCTCGAACGGCGTCCGCGTGTCCGCGGCGGGACCGGGGTGCTCGTCGCTACCGCCGCCGCCCGTGGTCTGCTTCCCACCGCAGCCAGCGATCGCGAGGATCAAGACAAGGCTCTTCATGCCCGTGAGGACACGGCGACCTGGCTTCCGGTTGCTAGCGGACGAGAACATCGGCCTCACTACCTTCCTCGTCGAGGTTTGGCAGACACTTCGCCTCGAGCTCCACGACCGTCGTGACCCTCGCGATGCACGCGGTGACCGTGTCGGGTGCGCGATTGCACTCGGCGATCACCATGGCCGTGTTGTCGGCGATCGCTTCGTCGCTCTGTGCATCAGCGCGGTACAGCGACTGGACCTTTGTCGTCGCGCGCTCGCACACCGTGCCGGTCATTGGCGCTGTGCCGCTACCGGTTGTCTTCGTGGTCGCCGGTTTGTTCGGACATCCGCATGCAGCGAGTGCCACCACGATCAGCCATCTCATGCGCCGGAGCCTACCATCACGCGAAACCCGTCGATCTTCCAGGGCGGCGTTGCCACCCGGCCGCGATCGGTCAGATCGAGGTGCATCGGCGTGATGCTGTTCCAGCCGCGCGCGATCGCGACGCAGTCGGAGCCCTCGACCTCATCGTGTCCCGCCGGCCCACCGCCGACCCAGTAGTACGGCCGGCCGCGCGGATCCTCGCGCTCGGCAATGTCGTCGTCGTAGAGCCGGCGCCCGAGGACGGTCCACTGGTAGGCGTCACTGCCGGTTCCCGGCATGTTGACGTTCAACACGGTGCCGCCCGGCATCGGTTCGGCGAGCGCAGACTTCACGACCGCGGCGGCGAACCGGATCGACTCGTCGACCTTGTCGGCGCGCGGCGCGAGCGAGCACGCGATCCCGGCCGCTCCCCGCAGCGCGCCTTCGACGGCGGCCGCGACGGTTCCCGAGTAGAAGACATCGCTGCCGAGGTTGAAGCCGTCGTTGACCCCCGACACGACGACCGCGGGCTTGCGATCGCACAGCTTGAGGATCCCGAGGTACACGCAGTCGACCGGCGTGCCCGACAGCGAGTAGCGACCCTTGCCGCGCTCGGTGAGGCGCAGCGGCTTGTGCAGCGTGATCGCGTGCGAGGCGGCCGAGCGCTGCCGCTCCGGGGCCACGACGATCACGTCGGCGAACTCCTCGATCCGATCCGCGAGCGCGATCAGGTGCGGCGACTCGATGCCGTCATCGTTCGAGCAGAGGACGAGGGGACGAGACATAAAAAACTGGCCGATCGGCTCTGGGGGAGTCCGATCGGCCGTCCGTTGGAAAACTGGTCGAGGCGACAGGATTTGAACCTGCGACCCCC
>JAYUYE010000356.1:0-1752 GCA_043752985.1 Myxococcales bacterium | reverse complement strand
CTGATATTTAGCGTCGTGAAATTGCTCCGTTAACCGGGATCGAAGGTGCTCGAGCACCAACCTTCGGCCGATGTGAGGTCGCGATGCCGTCTGTACTTGTCGTCAATGAAATCACCACCGAGCGCGAGGAAATTACCCGCGCTCTCGAGGCAGAGGGATTCACGGTCGTCCAGGCGAGCTCCGCCTCCGAGTCGACTCGTGAGATCTGGGGTGGGTCGTTCCTGGTCGTCGTGATCTCCACGCTGCTCACCGGGACCACCAGCGCCGCGCTGCAACAGCAGCTCAGGCAGATGGCCCCGGAGATCGAGACCTTGGTCCACGGCAAGAACGACGAGCTGCCCAAGCTCGTACGCAAGTGCATCTCGATCCGCGACGGCGAAGCCGCCGCCTGATCAAGTCGCGCCGAACCGGTCCTTGAGATTGAGGAACTCGAGGAACTCCAGCAAGCGACCCACCTCGGGGACGATGAAGCCGTCCCCTTCGAAACCTGCGTCCTCGGCCATCAGGACGAGCCGCGCGCTGCGCAGGCGATCCATCACCTCGATCACCTCGTGCACGGGGAGCCCGACCTTGGTCGCGACGTCCTCGACGCGCTTGGGTACGAGGATCGCGCTGCCGTGCGCGACGTGCGCTCCGGCGAGCTGGATCTGCTCGTCGGCCATCAGCCGCAGGCACTGGACCACGCGGTGATTCGCCGTCGGTAGCAGGAGCAGCTCGATGTGCTGGTTCGCGTTCTCGAGCCGCGTCGCCAGCGATTTGATGATCCGCAGCGCGATCTCCGGACGGGCCCGCATCATCGCCTCGAACGTCTTGCCCTCGATCACGAGCAGGCGCGCGCCGCTCCTGACGACCGCGGTCGCCGAGCGCGGCCGACCGTTCAGGATCGCCATCTCGCCGAAGAACTCCCCCGGCGGCAGGATCGCGAGCACGCGCTCGGTCTCGCCGACCTGGCGCCTGATCTCGACCTCGCCCGACTGGACAACGTACATGTAATCGCCTGGCTGTCCCTCTTCGAACAGCACCGTCCCCGGCTCGAAGTCCCGGGCGAATCGCTCGAGCGCGTCGTTCACGCGATCATCATCGCATGGTTGCGTGGCGAAGGAGGTGGAGCAGCGCCCGGCCACCGACCCGGTTGGCGCGATGGGCGTCCGCCGGCAGCGCGACCTCGTCACAGCTGAGGCCGAGCTTCACCGCGCGCACCAGCATCTCGACGTCCCACCCTTCGCCGTGATCTGCCATGCCGAGCGCGACCAGCGCGGGGAACCGGATCGCGCGCACGGGACCGACGCCGGACCAGCGGTGGCGATACACGGTCTCGATCACGCGGGTGACGACCTTCTCGCCGATCCGCTTCTTCCCGGGTTCGAGGCCGAGCACGAGCTCGACGCCGCGCTCCGCGATCGGCGCGACCAGCTCTGCGAGCGCGCTCGCCGCCGACGGCCGATCACCGGGGATGAACACGAGGACCTCGGGGACGCGAGGCAGCGACGAGAAGTGCGCCTGCGCGCGCATGCACGCCGCGCCGTAGCCGCCACTCGGCTCGCGGAACACCGTGGCGCCGGAGTCGCGCGCAATCTCCGCGCTGCGGTCGGTCGACGCGCGATCGATCACCACGACCGAGCGGATCAGGCGATGCGGGAGGTCGCGGAGCAGCGGGCCGAGGCTGGCCGCGTGATCGCGCGTGGGCACGATGACGTCGATCAGCGGCGGGGGTGACATCCGTTCCTCAGCATACGCGATCGTGGTACATCG
>JAYUYE010000355.1:0-4669 GCA_043752985.1 Myxococcales bacterium | reverse complement strand
GTCCGGACCGTCCGGACTCGCACTCCACACGCCGACGGTGTCAGCCGACCGGATCTTGGAGGTCATCGACGGCCAGCGCCCGGCCAACGACGGCAAGTTCTCCGGTCAGCACGGGCTGAGCATTCCCCGGTGATCGAGGGGAAATGCACCGCCCTCGCGACGCTAGTTCTTCGGCAGGATCACGGTGTCGATCACGTGGATCACACCGTTCGTGCAGGCAACATCGGCAGCGACGACCTTCGCGCCGTTGACCGTGACGCCCGAGGTCCCATCGACGTGCAGCGCCTCGCCCTGCACCGACGCGGGCGACAGCTTCTTGCCCGCAACGTCGGCGGCCATCACCTTGCCGGGCAGCACGTGGAGCGTAAGGATCGCCACCAGCTTCGCCTTGTTCTCTGGCTTGACCAGCGACTCGACGGTGCCGGCAGGAAGCTTCGCGAACGCGGCATCGTTGGGCGCGAACACGGTGAACGGACCGGCGCCCTTGAGGGTGTCGCCGAGGCCAGCAGCGGTGACTGCGGCCACCAGCGTCTTGAAGGTTCCAGCGGAAACGGCGGTATCGACAATATCGTGAAGTGTTGACATGCCCCCTTTGAGCATCGGCGCAGCATTCGGATACAAACATTAGTCACGATCCGTCCGCGACGAAATGTCACCATCGCCGCCTCGCGCGCGAACCGGTGGACGCATCTCACGAGCGACGTTCAGCGCGTCCTGGCTTGCTGCAGGAAGGTGAGCGTCGAGCCGAGGTCTGGTCGCAGATCTAGTCGGTGTGGCCGCCACCATCTGGTGGGTCGAAGGACTCACGGCCGCATCGAGGCGCGTCGTTGTAGATGCGCGCGTGAAACGGTTCGAAACATCGCCGCATTGGCGGACTGCTTCATTTCATGCCCGGCGGCGTGCGCCGTTGCTGCGGCACGGGCGATCAGGTGGCACTCAACTTGGATGGGTGCGGTCACATGTTCGAGACGTGGATACTGGCCTTGCTCGGCGGCCTTCTGATCGGGGCGGCGAGCTCGCTGCTTCTGCTGACCCACGGTCGCATCGCCGGCATCAGCGGAATCATCGGCGCGGCACTGGTCGTCGACCGCAGCGGTAGCGCGTGGCGCCTCGCGTTCCTCGCTGGTCTCGCGCTGACGGGAGTGGTGGCATCGGTTGCGGCACCACGGGCGGTGGGAACGCCTGCGGTGTCGATGGCACTCGTGGCCATCGCCGGCCTTCTCGTCGGCTACGGAACGAGCACCGGCGGCGGTTGCACCAGCGGACACGGTGTCTGTGGACTCTCGCGCCTGTCCTCCCGCTCACTCGTGGCAGTGGTGACGTTCATGTCGACCGGCGCGCTGACGGTGTGGCTCGTGAGGACAGCGTGAGCGCGGTGACGTGCGGGCGACGCTGCCGCGTGATGTCACTCGTGCTCGCCGGTGTTGCCGGATCGGTGTTCGGCGTCGGGCTCCTCCTCGCCGGCATGACGAATCCCGCGCGCGTCGTCGGCTTCCTCGACGTGACAGGAGCGTGGGACCCCAGCCTCGCCTTCGTGATGGGCGGCGCGGTCGCGGTCTATGCGCTCGCGTTCCGGTGGATCCAGAGACGGCGACCCGATCCGTGGTTCGACGTTCTGTTTCATCTGCCCTCCCGCGGTGACATCGATCGCCCGCTCGTGGTCGGCGCCGCGATCTTCGGCATCGGCTGGGGGCTCGGTGGTCTTTGTCCCGGCCCGGCGGTGGTGGCGGCATTCGCCGGGAGTTCGGCGGCGCTCGTGTTCGTCGCGACCATGCTGGTGGGAATGGTCGTCGGGCGGTCGTTGAAGCGTTGAGTGACGGGGCGCAACGCCAGCAACGTTTCGTTTCGTTTCACACCGCCGTCGCCGTGGGTGCAGGTTGCTGCAAGATGGTTGGCATCCGTCGTGAAGCTGGAGAAGGGGTGCTCCCACTCACCCTCGCGCTGTCGATCCTGATCGGGATTTCGCTTGGGTTGCTCGGTGGCGGAGGCTCGATCCTCACGGTTCCCATCCTCGGCTACGTCGCGGGCATGGCTCCCAAGGCGGCGATCGCCTCGTCACTCGTCGTGGTGGCCATCACGAGCGCCGTGGGCGTCATCCCGCACGCGCGGGCGGGGAGGGTGATGTGGCGAACGGGCGTGTTGTTTGGCGGGGCAGGGATGGTCGGGGCGTACGCCGGCGGCCGGATCTCACTCCTGTTCCCGGCGCGAGCGTTGATGATCGCGTTCGGCGTGATGATGGTCGTGACCGCGATCGCGATGCTTCGTCGCGCGTCGCAGCATCCGCAGGTACACGTCCCGCGCGAGGCCAAGCTAGGCCCGGCACTCGTGCAAGGCTTCTTCGTCGGGATCGTGACCGGGCTACTCGGCGTGGGCGGCGGCTTCGTGATCGTGCCGGCGATGGTCTTGCTCGGTGGGCTGGCGATGGAGTACGCCGTCGGGACCTCGCTGGTCGTGATCGCGATGAACTCGCTGGCAGGCTTTGTCGGGCACATCGGAGACGCGCAGATCGACTGGGCGACCACGCTGGCGGTGAGTGGCGTTGCGGCGGTCGGTGCGTGGCTCGGTGGTCGTCTGGTCGGTCGGATCGATCCGGCGATCCTGCGAAAGGCGTTCGGTATCCTGGTCATCATCGTCGCGGTGGTCGTGCTCGTGAAAGAGCTGGGTTCTTGACGACGTCGTCGCCCGCTACAGCGCACACTCACGATCATGCCGCGTAGCCCCCGCGCCAAAGCGAGTCCTGCGGACCTCGACCGTGCCCTGGTCGCCGATGCGCTCGACGAGTTGATCGGGCCGGCGCTGATCCTCGATGCGCAGCTCCGGATCCGCGTCGCGACGCGCTCGGCTTGTGACGTGCTCGGCTTCGTCGCGCCCGTGGGTGCCTCCGCGTCGACCCTGCTGTGCGGCGACCGTCCCGAACGCCCGTTTGCCGAGGCTCTCGCGGCAGGGACCCCATTCCATGCGGTCATTCCCCGACCGGGCACCACCGCGGGCGAACAGCTTCGGGTGCGCTCGCTGCCGATCGGCTCGAACGAACGCACCACAGGCTGGGTGATCTACGTGTCTGTGGTGCAAGGCGACGACCACGCGCCCGAGAACTTTCACGGGATGTGGTCGCGCGATCCGCGGATGAAGGAGATGTTCCGCATCATCGCCAAGGTCGCGCCCGAGGATATGACCGTGCTGATCCGCGGCGAGACGGGCACGGGAAAAGAGCTCGTGGCGCAGGCGCTACACGCACTCTCATCGCGCCGCGACGGGCCGTTTCGCGCGATCAACTGTGCTGCACTTCCGCCGAACCTCCTCGAGAGCGAGCTGTTCGGTCATGCTCGCGGTGCGTTCACCGGCGCGGTGAAGGACACCCCGGGTCACGTTCAGCTGGCCCACGGCGGTACGCTCCTACTCGATGAGGTGGCGGAGCTTCCCCTCGAGTTGCAGGCCAAGCTCCTCCGCGTCGTCGAGACGCACACGGTGGTACCCGTCGGTGGCCGTGACCCGATTCCCGTCGATGTCAGGATCATCTCGGCGACGCATCGCGCGTTGCGCACGGAAGTGGAGGCCGGGCGATTTCGTGCGGACCTGATGTTCCGCCTGCGCGTCATCCCGATTCGCTTGCCGCCCCTGCGAGAGCGACCAGGAGATGTCCTGCTGATCGGTCGAACGATCATCGACGAGCTCAATGGACGCGGACGACGCCAGATCGAAGCCATCGCACCCACGGCGGAAGCGGCCCTCGAGCGGTACGAGTGGCCAGGCAACGTCCGCGAGCTACGGAACGTCCTCGCGTACGCGTTCGCCATCGGCGACGGACCGGAGCTCAAGCTCGCGGACCTGCCGGCGGAAGTGGCGCAGCCAGCACTCGCGCTGGCAGAGGTTCTCGTCCTCGGGAACGGTGACACGGGGGGGCGCGTCGATCGGGTGCCACAAGCACGGCGGATTCTAGACGCGCTGGTGCGTACCGGCGGAAACCGTGAACGCGCGGCGAAGCTCCTCGGGCTGTCGCGGGTGACCCTGTGGCGGCGGATGCGTGAGTTGCAGCTCGGCGACGAGCCGTAACTTGGGCGTTTCGCTCCGTTTCATCGTGGTGCTCGTTCCGCCCCATCAGGCTGCCGGCCGTTGGCCCCCCAGATGCATGACAACACGGCATGCAGGTCCGCCAACTCTTCGATCGAGAGAGCTCGACCTACTCGTATCTCGTGTTCGACCGGGGCGAAGCCGTACTGATCGATCCCGTGCGCGAACAGATCGATCGCGATCTCGAGCTGGTTCGCGAGCTGGGCCTGCGGCTCACGCACGTGATCGAGACCCACGTCCATGCGGATCATGTGACGGCGGCCGGGGCCATTCGTGAGCGAACGGGGGCCATGACGGCAGCAAGCGCAGGCGGTGCACCGTGCGTGAATATTCAGCTCCGCCACGGGGACGTGATTCGCGTCGGCGACGCGCAGGTGACCGTGCTGGCAACGCCCGGTCATACCGACGATGGGCTCGCACTCTCGGCGTCCGGGCTGGTGTTCACCGGCGATACCCTGCTGATCCGTGGTTGCGGGCGCTCGGACTTCCAGAACGGCGATCCAGGTCAGCTCTACGACTCGATCACGCGCACGCTGTTCGCGCTTCCCGACGAGACGCTCGTTTATCCGGGGCACGACTACAAGGGCCGCTCGGTCTC
>JAYUYE010000354.1:0-11021 GCA_043752985.1 Myxococcales bacterium | reverse complement strand
GGAGCTCGTCGAACGTGGAGTAGCGACGGCGCTCGAGATCGGTCCGGATCCCGGACAGCAGCTCGATGAACTCGGTGATCGGAAGCGCGAACTTGTCGACGGTGTCGGCGAGCGCGACGAACACCGGGTGATCGGCGTGACCGCGATACGCGGCGTGCAGCTGCTCTTCCCAGCGATCTAGCTCGCGCGAGCGCCGGCCTTCGTAGGCGACCTCGTCGGCGTAGTCATCCGCGACGCGCGCAAACGCGAACATCGCGAAGATGTGCTTGCGCAGGTGCGAGCGCGCGAACATGGAGCCGACGGGATAGTTGTGATGACGCGCGCGAACGAGCGCCTCGCAGTAGCGGTAGCAGGCTTCGAGCTCGAGCGAGGGCGGTAGTGGAACAGCGAGGGCAGGAGAGCGCAGGACACCGAGGCGTTGGATCATCGTGGTTCTCCCATGAGGCGTGCGAGGACTTCGCGAGCGCGATCTGCTTTGACGTCGCCGGTGGCCGCGAGCTCGGTCGCGACGCGGTCGACGAGCTCCCCCGTGGCACCGGCGGCGCGCGCGAGGCTGCGGGCGTGGAGCGCCATGTGACCGCGCTGGATGCCTTCGGTCGCCAGCGCGCGCAAGGCAGCGAGGTTGGTCGCGATACCGGCGGCACCGCACAGTGCAGCGAGGCGGTCGGCGGTGTGCGCCCCGGCGAGATCGAGTGCGAGCCGCGCTCCGGGATGGACGTGCAGTGCACCGCCGACGGTGCCGACCGCGAGCGGCATCACGAGCTCGCCGTCGAGGCCGCCGTCGCGCTCGCGCCAGATCGCAAGCGGACGATACGCGCCATCGCGCGCGGCGTAGGCGTGGGCGCCGGCTTCGACCGCGCGCCAGTCCTGGCCAGTCGCGACGAGCACGGCATCGACGCCGTTCATAATTCCCTTGTTGTGCGTACACGCGCGATACGGATCGAGCTCCGCAAACCGCGACGCCGCAGCGATCGCTCTGCGCACGGCAGGTCCCTCGGCGTCCTCCGAGGCGAGCTGCGCGTCGTCGATCGAACAGCGCACCGTGACCGTGCGGCCGTCGGTGAGGTTCGACAGGATGCGAAGGCCCGGGCGACCACCGGCGATCGTCGCGACCTTGTCTGCGAGCGCTTCGCACAGGGTGTTGACGAGGTTCGCGCCCATCGCATCGCGGCAGTCGATGTGAACGTGCGCGACGAGCATGCCGCCGTCGGGGCCGGACCGCGCGAGCGTGCGGACGTCGAACGCGACGGGGCCGCCGCCCCGCTGCGCGAGCCGCGGCACGAGTCGCCTCGCATCTGCGAGAATCTCGTCAGCGGCGGCGATAAGGCGTGCCGCGCCGGCATCGACGTCGGCGACATGAACGATCTGGATCTGGCCGGTCATCACGGGCGCGGAGACCACGCTCGTGAAGCCGCGCGGTCGCGCCATCCGTGCTGCGTTCGACGACGCGGCGACGACGGAGGGCTCCTCGATCGCCATCGGGATCAGCGTCTCGATGTCATCGACGATGAAGTTGACCGCAACGGCGAACGGCAACGCGTACGTGCCTACGACGTTCTCGATCATGCAGTCGGCTGCCTCGATCGACAGCGCACCTGCATCGACCGCGGCGAAGCTGTCGGCCGGGAGTCCGGCGAGCTCGAGCAGACGGCGCCGGCGCTCCGCGACGCCGAGCCGGAAGAATGCCTTCAGGCGAGTGCTGCGTGGGGAGACCGGGGGCGACACGGGGACCCTGGTGTTTACGACGCGTGGGCGCGTAAGTCCACGCCGGTCTCGTCGACGGAGAGACGGAGTGGCTTGCACCCGGTTTCGATGAGGGCACGGGTCGCACCCGTGACATCTGCCGTGGCCGGGATCACGGCAAACGCCACGTCGCCGCCGCCGGCGCCGGTGGTCTTGGCGGTGCCCCCAAACCGCGACATCGCCGACCGTGCGGCTCTGACACAGTCGGGGACGAGGTCGATACCGGTCGCGGTCGACAGGCGGTCGAGCGCGGCCGCGGCGAGGGCGATCGCGCCGATCATGGCGGTCGCGGCGAGATCCGCGGGGGCCGACAGCGCAGCACACGCGGCACGCGACGCATCTCCGACGGCGGTCAGCGCGGCGTCGACCTCGGTCCGACGCTCGGTGCGCGCGGCCGCGACGCGCGTGATCAGCGCCGGCGTGTCGGCGGACGAGCCGGTGAAGAACGGCAGTACCCGCACCGACGCCGGCCAGCGGTGGCGATCGACGCGGCCCGCGGTGAACACGATCGTTCCGCCATGGACGGAGGCGGCGATGTCGGCGCCCGAGCCGCGGGCACCGCGCGCAGCTTGTGCAGCGGCGTGCGCAGCGGATGCAATCGCCAGGATCTCGCCCCGATCGATCCCGGACGTCGGAGTCAACCCGCCGGTCTTTATCTCGGGGCCGGTCGCGCCGATCGCGAGCGCGGTCGCGACGACCGTGACCGCGGCGGATGACCCGAGCCCGAGCTTGGTCAGCCCGTCGTAGAACGCGGTCGAGTCGACTGCGATCTCGTGCGCGGCCTGGGCTGCGGGATCGGTGGCGCCGCGCCGGCTCGCCAGCTCGTGCGCAACCGCGAGGAGGAACGCCGAGCTGCCGCGCGGTGCGCCCGCCCGAACACGCGCGACGGCGCGGCGATCGACGGCGATCACCAGCGCCGGTGCACCGTCGAGCACGGCGTACTCGCCGGTCAGGATCAGCTTGCCGGGTGCAGAGGCGGTCATCGAATCGATCATGAGCGGCCGCGGTGCAGGGCGCGCGCACGCGCCGTGGAGATTCTGCGCAGACCGCTCACGTGGTGACCGTGGCCGGGCCGCCCGGGCCGCTGATCGTGACCTCGGTCGCACCGGGCACCGTGCGCAGCGCTGCGGCGACCGCCTCCGCCTCGTCGATCGAGGTCAGAACCTTGACGTGCGGACCGGCGTCCATCGTGGCCCACGCAGCATGGCCGCGCTCGCGCAGCGCGCGAACCTCGGCGAGCAGGGCAAGCGTTGTGGGTTGCCAGTAGACGATCGCGGGACGCGCGGCGAGCGCGGAGGCGTGCATCGCGAGCGCGTTGGCCTCCGCGATCGTGCCGAGCTGCGCGAGGTTGCCCGCGGCGAGCGCACCCTCTGCAGCGGCGAGATCGCCGGGCACCAG
The DNA here is from genome assembly GCA_043752985.1 of Myxococcales bacterium. Classification (GTDB taxonomy): domain Bacteria; phylum Myxococcota_A; class Polyangia; order Haliangiales; family Haliangiaceae; genus JABFXX01. Next base: position 7,880 of record JAYUYE010000354.1, on the reverse strand, counting down.
ATCGATCCACGCGCGATAAAACGGCGAGGTCGCGGCGGTGTGATCCATCGCATCGCGCGAACCATGCGGCTTCGGCGCGCCGCCACCGACCACGGCGATCACCATGCGCACGCGGTCGACGAGGCGCGACACCATTGGCTCGGCAAAGGCATCGCTACCATCGGCCTCGTGACCCGCGTGCATGCGGACGAAGCCGCCGTAGATCGAGCGCGCGGCGGATCCCGAGCCGCGGCGTGCGAGGATCGACAGCTCGCGCGGTGAGCTCGCCAGCCCGGCCGCCGTGGTCGCTGCGACCGCGAGAGCCGCGAACCCCGAGGCCGACGACGCGAGGCCCGATGCGGTGGGAAACTCGTTCTTGCTGGTGACCCGGGCGCGGGTCGCGAAGCGTGCCTGCGAGCGGATCAGATCGAGGAACGCGCTTGTCCGCTGCAGATCCTTCGGCCGCGCCGGCGCTCCGTCGAGGATCAGCTCGTCACTCGCGAGCGCGGGCTCGAAGCTGACCGTGGTCTCGGTGACGAGTGCACCGAGCGTCAGCGACAGGCTGCCTGCGGCGGGAAGGTTGCGTGCGGCATCGCGCTTGCCCCAGTACTTGACGAGCGCGATGTTCGCGCACGCACGAGCCGTCGCCGTTCCGGTCACGCGACGCCGCCTCCGACGGTGGCGACAAAACCGGTGACCCCGGCGGTCTTCCACGCGGCGAGGACACTTGCCTCGCGGTCGCGCGGTGCGATCGCTATCACCGCACCGCCGCCACCCGCGCCGGTGAGCTTTGCACCGTGTGCTCCGGCGGTGCGCGCGGCTGCGCACAACGCATCGAGCTGCTCCGTCGATACGCCGAGGCCGGCGAGGATCTCGTGCGCGCGGTTCATCGCGGTGCCGAGGCTGGCGAGATCTTTTGCGAGCAGCGCGGTGGTGCCGGTATCGGTCAGGCCGCCAAGCTCGCGGAGGCGGGCGTCGTCGACGATCTCGTGGGTCTCGTGCGCGACGCGACCCACCATGGCGGCGGTCGAGCGCGGTGAGCCGCTCGGCCCGACGAGGACGCGCAGCGGCGGACTCTTGAACGAGCGCAGCCCGGTTGCCTTGCGGAACACACCGACGCCACCCGCGATCGCGAGCGCGACATCGACGCCGCTCGACTTGCCGTGCATCAGCGTTTCGCTCGCTTCCGCGGCGCGCGCGACGACGGCGCGGTCGGCCTTGCGCTGATCGTGGACGAGCAGGGCGCGCGTCACCGCAACGGCGAGTGCCGCCGACGATCCGAGGCCGGCACCCGGTGGGATCTGGGCGTCGCCGACGAGCGTCACCGTGGGCCGGCCGATGCCGAGCTCGTCAGCGATCGCGCACAGCGAGCGCGCGACCGGGTGATCCTCGGACGCCGCGACCTTGAGCGACCAGGCCGAAATGTCAATCCGCAGCGAGCCGCCGGCGGGTGTGGGCACGGCGGCGATCGTGACGCCGCGATCGAGCGCGGCCGCGAGCGCGGGGTAGCCGTAGACGACGGCGTGCTCGCCAAGCAGGATGATCTTGCCGAGCCCGACCGCCGTCATGGAACCCTGGGCGGAGCGAGGTCGTCGAGGAAGGCACGCAGCGGCGCGCCGAGGTGACGCGGTGCTCGAGCAAGGTCCGTCGCCGACGAGCAACCGGTGAGCAGACAGACGGAGCGAATCGAATCGATGATCTGCGCGAGCAGCTCGCGGATCGCTTCCTCGCCACCGGCACGCTGCGCACGCAGCATCGGCGCCGCCATGCCGCCGGCGCGCGCACCGAGAGCGAGCGCACGCGCGACGTCGTAGCCGGTTCGCATGCCACCGGATGCGATCACGATCAGGCCGGCTCGCGCGGCGGCGACGACCGAGACCGCCGTCGGAATTCCCCAGTCCCACAGCTCGGTGCCGAGGCTCGCTGATGGACTGCCGGCCGCCGCCCGCACCGCCTCGACCGCGACCCAGCTGGTGCCACCCGCACCGGCGACATCGACGGTCCGCACGCCCGCTGCGACCAGCGACAGCGCAGCTTCGGCGGACAGGCCGCAGCCGGTCTCCTTGACGACGACGGGAATCGGCGAGGCTTCGACGATCCGAGCGATGCCATCACGGACTCCCCGGAAGTCGCGATCGCCGCGGTCCTGGATCAGCTCCTGGCCCGGGTTTAAGTGGATCGCGAGCGCATCGGCGCCGATCCGCTTCGCGAGCTCGATCACGCGCGCAGGCCCCATCGCGAGCGCTTGCACCGCGCCGACGTTGCCGAGCAGCACCACGTCGGGGGCGACATCGCGAACCTGATAGCTGGCCGCGAGCTCGGGATGCTCGTCCATCGCGCGCTGCGAGCCGACACCGAACGCGACGCCGAAGTGCTGCGCCGCGCGGGCTAGGTCACGGTTGACTGCTGCGGCGTCGGCGGTGCCGCCGGTCATCCCGGTGATCAGGAGCGGCGCCTTGAGCGGCTTGCCGACGAGCTCGGTGTCGAGATCGATGTCGGACAGCGCGAGCTCGGGCAGCGCTTGATGCACGAGGTGGACGTGCTCGAGCAGCGTGGACTTCGCGAACTCGGCACGCCCCGAGGCCGCCACCTCGAGGTGGTCAGCCTTGCGCTTGCCGATCGGCGGCTCGGTGTCTGCCACGAAGTGTGTTTACCACGGTCACCTGCCGTAGATGATCACGAGGATGGTCGCGACGGCGCCACCGAGGACGAGCAGGAACCAGGGATCTTTGAGCATGGCCTCGGTCGGGCTGTCGTCCTTGGGGCGCCACAAGGCCAGGAACATGAACCGCAGGATCCCGAGCGCCACGAACGGCGCGCTGATCACGAGGCGATCGGTTCCAAAGAACTCGATGGTCCGGCTATCGATCGTGTAGGCGACGTAGGCGCCGCATGTGAACGCGGCGAGCCCGATCATCGCGATCCGAACCACGGGCAGCCGGTAGCCCGAAAGCGCGGCGCGGGTCGCCTTGTCGCTCCCGGTGCGCTCCGCCCACGCGAGCTCGTGCGCGCGCTTGCCGAGGCCGAGAAACACGGCGAGCAGGACCGTACAGACGAGCAGCCAAGGCGAGGCTGGCACGGCGATCGCGGCCGCTCCGGCAAGCACGCGGAGCACGAAGCCGCTCGCGATCACGCCGACATCGACGAACGCGATGTGCTTGAGCCAGATGCTGTACGCGACATTCTGGAGCAGGTACCCGCCGGCAACTAGCGCCAGCTTCCAGCTCAGCACCGCGGACGCCGTCAACGCCACGATCGCGAGGATCGCCGCGAAGAGCAGCGCACCGCGCTCCGACAAGGTTCCTGCCGCGATCGGCCGTAGCTTCTTCTTGGGATGAACGCGATCGGCCTCGACATCACGGACGTCGTTGAACGCATAGACGGCGCCCGAGAGCAGGCAAAACGCGAGCACAGCGACGAGCGTCCGCGCGACCTGATCCAGATCGGTCAGGTGGCGCGAGAACACGAGCGGCGCAGCGACAAAGACGTTCTTCACCCATTGCTGCGGCCGGATCGTCTTGACGAGTGCCGCGACGAGCTTCATGCGGTGGTCCGGCCGACTACTCTTGCGTCGCCTTGTCCGGGTTGTCGGTCAGCCAGGTCGTCATCTTGTCGACCGCACACGCCGCGATCGCCTGCTTCGCACAGGCAGCCGTCTGCTCCGCGATGCAGGCCGGTCCTGCGGACGCGACCACCGGGGCCGCCGATCCGGAGCCCGCCGCCGGTCCGGAGCCCGCCGCCGATCCGGATCCCGCCGCCGGAGCTTCGGGCGTGCCACCGCCGCACTCCTTGGTCTTCTCCTCGATGCAGCTCTTCGTATCGGGCGGCATGATCGTGCAGTTCGAGACTTCGACGAACAGCGAGCGACAGGTGTCCTTGGTGCTCCCGGTCATCGCTTCGCAGGTCGCCAGCTTCTTGACGATCGGCTTGCCGTCCTTGCCGACGACCGACTTCTTCACCAGCTTCTCGTCGCCGTCTGCAGTCACGACCGGCGAGCCGTTCGCATCGAGCTCGGGCGTCTCGATCTCGATCGGCTTGCCGTCGGCGTCGACGAGCGGCAGCTCCTTCATGGTGACGAGTGCGTACTCCGGGTGGAGTGCGTCGCCGTTCATGTTGGAGACCGTCCACGCTGCGATCGCCTTGTTCGCACACGCGATCTGCTTCGCGTCCTGCGACTTGCCGTCGGGGCGACACGTGGTCACGTCGAAGAACAGCGATTGACACACGTTGCGCTCGCTCTCGTTCTCGATCTTCGTGCAGTCCTTGAACTGTCGGACCACGGGCTCGCCGTCCATCCCCTTGAGCTCGTTGCCCAGAGCGTCGACGAGCCTCAGCTGCGCGATGGAGACCTTGTTCTCCTCGATACCAGTCTCGACCATGACGAGCAGGTTCTTCACCGGCGCTGTTCGCGGCGGATCGGGGACGGACACGGCTGTGATCGATGGGACGTAGGTGATCACGACCAGCGCGACGAGCATCGTCACGAGGAACGGAATGGTCGCCCACATCACCTCGGTGATCGGTCGGTTGAATTTGACCGATGTGAGGAACAGGTTGAGGCCGACGGGCGGGTGGAGGTAGCCGACCTCGAGGTTGAGCAGGAAGATCACGCCGAGGTGATACGGGTCGATGCCGTACGCCTTGGCGATCGGTGCGACCAGAGGGAGCACGACGACGATCGCCGAGAAGATATCCATGACCGAGCCGACGATCAGCAGGATCAGGTTGATCGCGAGCAGGAACACGACCTTGCTCTCGACGTTCTCCTGCGTGATCGCGACGAGCTTCTTCGGGACCTCGGCGTTGACCATGAAGTCGGTGAACGCGGTCGACGCGAAGATGATCATGAAGATCGCGCCGATCATCGCCATGGCCTCGAAGCTGATGGTCCACATCTGCTTCGGACTGAGCATCCGGTAGATCCCGATCTCGAGGATCGCGACGTAGAGCACGGTGATCGCCGCGATCTCGGCGAGGCCGAAGCCCGACGCGAGACCCGCGATCACGCCGCCTGGGATCAGGAGCTCCGGTGCGGCCTTGAGGAAGCTCCTGCCGAGCTCACCGACCTCGAACTTCTGGCGCGGAAGCTTCTTCTTGAGCGCGACGAAGATCGCGACCGCCGACAGCATGGCGATCAAGAGCAGGCCGGGGACGACGCCGGCGAACAGGAACCGACCGGTGTCCCAGTTCTCCTTGTCGAGGCCGGTGAGGCCGTAGACGGTGCCGTAGATGAACAGCGGCAGGGCAGGCGGGAACAGGAGTCCGACCGAGCCGGTGCCTGCGATCAGGCCCATCGAGAACCGCTCGGGATAGCCGTTCTTGACGAGCGCGGGCATCAGCACGCCACCGAGCGCGATGATCGTGACGCCCGAGGCGCCGGTGAACACCGTGAACAGCGCGCAGGTGCCGATCGTGACGACGGCGAGCCCGCCGGGCATCCAGCCCATCGCGGCGTTCGCGAACCGAACGAGGCGGTCAGCGGTCCGTGCTTCGGCGAGCAGGTAGCCAGCGAAGATGAACAGCGGGATCGTCGACAGCACCTCGATCTCGTCGCGGCCGCTGATGCCGAACATCTTGTTGATCGCGCCGTCGAAGCCGATCGTGAAGCCACGCGCCGAGAAGAACGCGCCGAGCGCGGTTCCGCCGAGCATGATCGTGAACAGGGGCGCGCCGCTGATGAACACCAGCGCGAGGAGGATGATCAGGATGGTCAACATGTCAGTGTCCTGACCTCATCCGCTCGGGCGGAGTCTTGCGGCGGGCGAGGTAGTCGGCGTCGATGATGATGTGCAGGACCGTGTGCAGCATCATCAGCGCACCGCCGATCGGGATCAGCCACGCGATCCGGACGCGCGACACCAGCTTGTCCTCGACGCGGAACTGCTCCTCGTTGGCGATGTTGTGCATGCCCGAACGGATCAAGAGCACGAGCACGAACAGGACGAACAGCGAGAGCAAGATCTTGAGGAACAACCGGTTGCGCGGCGAGAACCGACGCGACAGGAGGTCCATCGAGAGGTGCTTGGACTGATGCGTGGCGAACGCGCCGCCGATCATCGCGATCGCGAACGTGCCGCCGCGGATCACGTCGTCCTTGAACGGCAGGCGGATGTGCGCAAACTTCTCGAGAAGTGCGTGACCGGCGCCCGTCAGCACGATGGCCGCGAGGATCGCGACGAGCACGACCTGCTCGGCCTTGCCGATGAAGTCATCGATGCTGCGGACCTTCGTCGCGAACGGGCCGTCATCAGGGAAGACGAGCTTCGCGTGCAGATCGAGCGAGCTCGCTCGCGGGGGCGGCGCAGCCTCCGCCTGCTCGGCGTCGACCATGTCCGCGCTACCATCCGTCCGGGCGAGGGACGGCGGTACGCCTTTGTCCCCGCCTGTCCCTGCTCGCGAGCGTTCGCCCGCTCGCTCCACCTTCGGCCCCTTGTCGTCGGGTTCGTCTGTCACGGGGCAATCGTAAATGAGAAACGCCTCGTAGCAGGGCTACCGGGCGTGGCTTTTCATCGTTTGAGTGGCTGCGGGTCCATGACCCGCCTCCCGATTACTTCTTGTTCTTGGCGCGGAACTCGTCGCGGTACTTCGTGACCATGTCGAGCTCCTTCTGCGAGTAGAGCGTCCCGACGAGCTGCTTGTGCACCTCGAAGGCGTTCTTCGTGAACTCTTCGACGAGCGCGGGCGGCGACTGGACGATCGTGACGCCCTTGCGCGTCATCGTGGTCTTCGCATCCTCGTTTGCCTTGCGGATCACCTTGCGCAGCTTCTTCGAGCCCGCCTTGCCGATCGCCTGCACCGTCTTCTGGTCCTCGGCCGAGATCTTCTTGATGGTCTCGAGCGAGACGACCGTGGCGCCGATGCCGTAGCTCATCGGCATCGAGGTCATGAACTTGACCTTCGTGTACCACTGCAGCGCGACAGCAGCGACGGGCGAGCCGTAGCACGCCGTGATCCGGCCGGAGGTCAGGCTCGAGTCGACCTCGGGAACGCCCAGCGGGACGCCGTTGAGGCCGAGCTTCTTGAACATCGCGCCGACGAGGCGATCATCGCCCCACTGCCATAGCTTCTGGCCCTTGAGGTCGCTGAGCGACTCGACCTTGTTCTTCGACAGGAAGTACGCCCAGCCGACCTCGCCGCGGTCGTTGAGCTTGAAGCCCTTCTCCTCGAACTTCTTCTGGAAGTACGGCCACATCTTGTCGGCGACGTAGTCGACCTCTTCGACGGAGGTGAACATCATCGGGAGCTCGAGGACGCGGATCGACTCGTCGATCATCGACAGGCCGATCGCGGTGACCGCGGCGCCATCGAGCTGACCGAGCTTGATCTTGCGGACGAAGTCTCGCTCGTCACCCTGCTGGCCACCCTCGAAATACTTGAGGGTCACGCGGCCGGCCGTCTTCTCCTTGATCTCCGCCGCCGACTTGTCGAGCACGGCCATCCACGGGCTGCCCGAAGGGGCCAGCGTCGCGATTCGCAGCTCGACGTTGTCCGCGGCTGCCGTGCTGACCCCGAACGAGATCGACGTCAGCGCGGTGGCTACAACCAGTCCCAGTACCTTGGTGATCATTGGAAGATGTCCTTTTCTTTCGAGAGATAGCGGCGAGCCTTGCGATGCGCGACTTCGTTAGCGAGACGTTGCTCGGGCCAAACCGACGGTGCGGTCTCGATGACCATCTTGAGCTGGTCGTGAAAGAACTTGCGGTCGTTGGTCTGCAGGCCGATGCGGTACGCCATCAGCGTCCGCGCGAGCAGCATCTTGTTGTCCGTGATGGCGAGCGCCTTCTCGAACATCAACTTCGCCTTCGCGGAATCGCCGCCCATCGACTTGGCGCGTGCGCTGTGCAGCATGCCGAGCGCGATGTACGGCATGGCCGCGTGGGCCTTGTTCGCCGGAGCGCCGT
>JAYUYE010000353.1:0-1755 GCA_043752985.1 Myxococcales bacterium | reverse complement strand
GAGCCCGAGCAGCTGGAATCCAGCCTCCACGTCGGTGGGCTGCAGCGACTGCGTTGCGGTCGAAACGCGCTTCTGCCCGATCGCCAGAACACGCATGCCTCGAGCGGACATCGTCGCGACGTGGGCCGTAGCCCGCGCGTGCTCGCTCGCATCCAGGTCGCAGCGATTGAGGACGACCTCATGAGCGCCCTTGATGAACACCAGGTTGCCGTCATCCGTCGCAGGATGGAGCGTGGCCATGAACCTGTGCTCGGACTCGAACGGAATCACGTCGAGCCGACGCCGATCGCAACGGAGTCGGTCCACGTCGACCCCAGATTTCATCGCGGCCACGACCAAAGCACCTTCGGTCGGATCGCCGGTGAGCTTCCACCGATCGCCGTCCGCGTGGATCGCAGCGTCATTGCAGAGCGCACCTGCCTCGACGAGAGCACGCACATCCGCAGCATTTTCGGCCGGCGTGCCGGCGGCGGTCTCCAGCTCCCCCGACGGCGAGTAACCCACCCCGGAGAGGTTGTAGGCACCGTCGGGCGTGTAGAGAGCCCGCACGGTCATCTCGTTTCGCGTCAAGGTTCCTGTCTTGTCCGAGCAGATGACGGTCGTGCTGCCCAGCGTCTCCACGGAAGCGAGCTTGCGGATGATGGCGTTGCGCGCCGCGAGTCGCTGGACTCCGATCGCCAGGGCGACGGTGATGATCGCGGGCAAGCCCTCCGGGATCGTGGCGACGGCAAGCGTGATCGCCACCAGCACGGCATCGGCGAACGGATACCCGCGCACGAGGCTGACTCCCAGCAGTGCGCAGGAGATCGCCAGCACGGCGAGCGTGAGCCATCTCCCGACGGACGACAGTGCGCGCGTCAAGGGCGTCTGGATCTCGACGGCCGAGCGCAGCAGGTGAGAGATCCGACCGAGCTCCGTCGCATCGCCGGTGGCGACAACGAGGGCGCGGCTCGTGCCGGACGTCACCAGCGTGCCACCGAAGGCCATGGAGAACTGATCGCCGATAGCGGCGTCCCCTCCGACCGGGGAGGCGTCCTTCAGAGACGGCACCGACTCGCCGGTCAGTGCGGCTTCCTCGATCTGCAGATATCTCGAGGTGAGAAGACGAAGATCGGCGGGGACCCTGTCCCCCGACGCGAGGAAGACGACGTCTCCGGGGACGAGCTCCGAGGACGGAACCGACGTCGTGCGTCCGTCGCGTACGACCTGAGCGTCCTGCGGCACCATGCCGGAGAGGGCAGCCATCGCCTTGCCGGCACGAAGCTCTTGCACGAATCCGATCGCAGCGTTGATCACGACAGCGCCGAGCACGACGGCGCCATCCAGCAACTTTCCGAGCACGATCGCCGCGACCGCAGAGCCGAGCAGGAGGTAAACGATCGCGCTGTTGAGCTGGCGCCAGAACAGGGCGGCGAGACCCGGCCCCCGGATCTGGTGGAGAACATTCGGACCGTGTTTCGCGAGACGGCGCTGCGCTTCGATGCTTGCGAGACCAGAGTCCTCGCTGGATCCGAGCTCGGCGAGCGCGGCCTGCGCTTCCAGGGCGTGCCACGCGAGAACCGTCCCCGCGGCGGGCGGAAGCTCCGGTCCCGGTACTTCGGTCCCTGCGAGATTCGTGGACCTCTGCGAGATCGACTCGACGAGATGACTCTGCCGGCTGGTGCTGGATCGCCCTCCGGGCTCACCCGCCACAGAGCTTGATTCGTCCGTCGCCAAACCGGCTCTCATCCCGTTGCAACGTGCACGACATCAGCC
>JAYUYE010000352.1:0-4680 GCA_043752985.1 Myxococcales bacterium | reverse complement strand
TCCGGCTCGGGCAGTTCAAGCGGAGCAAGGACGAGTTCATCTCGGCGCAGAGGATCTGGAAGGGCGGAAGCGGCCCCGAGAAGAAGCTCGGCACACCGTGGGCGGCCGAGTCTCGATATTACGAGGGTGAGCTGATCTTCAAGGACTACGAGAAGGTCACGCTCGACGTCAACCCGTCGAAGCTCGAGAAGGCACTGAAGACGAAGACCAAGCTCCTCTCGGACGCGGAGAAGGTCTACACGTCCGTCGTCGACTACCAGGATCTCAAGTGGGCCACCGCGGCACTGTTCCGGGTCGGTCAGGTCTACGACGGGTTCGCCGAGTCGCTGGTCAACGCGGCGACGCCGAAGGGCCTGTCCGCGGATCAACAGCAGGCCTACCGCGATGCGCTCGATGTCTATGTCGTCGACATCCAGGGCAAGGCCGTCGACCTGTTCACCGCCGGCTACCAGAAGGCGATCCAGATGCAGGTCTACGACGAGTACACCGCGAAGATCCGCGAGGCACTCGGCCGGCTCGCTGCCGACAAGTTCCCGCCCGAGCGCGAGGCGCGCAGCCGCGAGCGAATCGGCGATCGCCCGCCAGCTCCGGAGATCGTGACGGAGGTGTCGCGATGATCAAAGCAGTCCTCCTGCTCGCAACGGTCACCGCATCTCTTGGCGCGTGCGGTGGCTCGTCGGTCAACCGGATCGGTCCTGGCGGCAAGTCGAACGCGGTCAAGCTCGATCCGGTCAACCCGAAGGCGGCCAAGGAGTTCGAGGCCGCGATGCGGGCGATCCGCCTCGGCGGTCCCGAGTCTCACGAGACCGCGAAGGCGCGGCTCAAGTCGGCGATCGAATTCGACGGCAAGCTGTGGGAGGCGTGGCACGACCTCGGCGCCCTCGCCTACAAGGACGGCGAGGACGACGCCGCGATCGATGCGTTCTCCAAGGCGCTCTCGATCAATCCGAATCACACGTCGACGCTGCTTGGTCGCGCCGAGGCGAATCGCCGCGCGGGCAAGAAGAAGGACGCGCGTGCGGACTACGAGGCTGCGCTCCGCAGCACCGAGGAAGATGATCCAAACCGGCGCGATGCCGCGGCTCGCCTCGCGTCGCTCTTGCGTGACTTCGGCGACTTCGATGATGCGGTCGCCGTGCTTCGCGACACCGTGCGGCTGTCGGGCATCAACGCGAAGATCTACACCGAGCTCGGCTTGATCTACATCCAGCAAAAACGCCCCGAGCTCGCGCAGCTCGTGCTCGCGAAGGCGATCGAGCTCGATCCCAAGGACCCCGCGATCTACAACGCGTTCGCCTTGCTGTCGATGAAGCAAGGCCGCGCGCAGGAGGCGTTCCAGCGCTTCGAGCAGGCGGTCGCGATCGATGAGACCTACATCGACGCCCGGTTCAACAAGGCCTCCGTGCTGCTCGACGCCGGCGACTACGCGCGAGCCAAGGCCGAGCTCGCGGCGGTGGTCGAAAAGAGACCGGATGACTTCGACGCGCGTGTCTCATTGGGTGTCGCGCAGCGTGGTCTCAAGGACTTCGCCGAGGCCAAGAAGACGTGGGACAAGGTGATCAAGGACGCTGGAAAGCGCAGCTCGGCTCGAGCCGATGCCCTGTTCAACGTGGCGATCCTCCGGCTCGACTTCCAGAACGACGCGGCGGGCGGCAAAACGGATCTGGAGCGGTATCTGCAAGAAGCACCCTCGAATCACTCCAAGCGCGCGGCGGCAGACGAAAAACGAAAGGAGCTCGGCAAATGAAGTTGAGGTTTGGCGCCCCCTCCTGGGGGCACGTACCCGCGTTTGCGATGGCGCTCCTGTGCGTGACGCTCGCACCGGCATCGGCACAGCCCAAGGCTGGCAAGAAGGACGCGCCGGCTGCGACTCCTGCGCCAGCGCCGGTGGACCCGAAGTCCGACGTTCGCATCGACCCCAAGACGAAGAAGCCCAAGACTTTCGACTTCACCGCACTCGACCTCAACGGTCGCATGCGGTCGCCACAGCTGCTCTACTTCCTGGAGCGGGCCAACGAGGAGCTCGAGCGTGCGAGCCTCGAGAAGCGCTCGTTCATCCCGCACATGGTGCGGTCCCTGGAGGAAGAACAGCTGTGAGTTGGAGCGGGCGATGACGACGGTCGCGCTGAGGACGGCGCTGATCTGGCACGACGAGGTCATGACTGACGTCGTGCTCGAGAAGCCGCGGGCGATCACCGTCGGCGCCAACGGCAAGACTACGTTCATCGTTCCGGACGTCGGCCTTCCCGCGAACTTCGCGATCGTTCGTCCCGGCAATCGCGGCTACCTGCTGACGCTCGGCGAGCGGATGCGCGGCACGATCTGCATCGACGGCGAGGAGAAGGACGTCGCCGACTTCGTGCGACGTGGTGGCGAGGGCGATGGCCCCGGCGGCTTCCGTGCGACCCCGATCAGCGGCAAGGACTGGGGCGTCATCGATCTCGACGAGAGTGGCGACTACAAGGTGTTCTTCCAGTTCGTCCCGCTCGACGAAGATCCGGTGTGGCTGACCAAGCCGGTGATCTACGGCGGTCTCGCCGGGTATCTGCTCTCGGGAATCGGCCTCTCCGCGCTGTTCTTCCTGACCAAGGATCTCGCGATCGAGGAGGCGCTGTTTCGCGGGCTCGGCATCTCCACGCTCGCGATCGTCCTCGGCGCCTTCGGTTTCTCGGTCTACAAGCAGGAGGGCGAGTCGCAAGCCTCGCTCGCGTTCTCGGTCGTGCTGCACGCAGCGCTGCTGATGATGACGTATCAGTTTTACAGCGGAGAGAATCCGTTCGTATGGCCGGGGCCGCGTTCGATGACTGGCCAGTACCTCGTGACGCGGCTCGATCCCGAACCGCCGCCCGAGCCACCGAAGGTCGCGCCCACCGTGGGTCAGCAGAGCAAGGATCAGGCGGCCGCCGCGAGCCCGACGCCGCCGAAGAAGACGGCGACCAAGAACGATGAAGGCGCATCCGGCGGCAAGGGCGACGAGCCGCGCGCCCGCACCACGGATCCGACTGACGCACCGCCCGATGCGCCGAAGGTCGCGTTCTTCGAGGACCGCAACAAGAAGTACCTCGACAACATCATCGACCGAAACCTGTCCACGAGCCTCTCCAAGTTCACGGGGATCAAGGGCGACACCACCACGCGTGGCGCGATCGGCTTTGGTCCGGGCACCGGCTCGGGTGTCGGCGCAGGGGCTGGCACCGGCACCACGCGCGGCAGCAAGGGCAAGGGCTCGGGCGGCGGCGGCAACGTCGAGGGCGACTTCGTGACCAACAAGGGTCCGATCGACACCGGCAAGGAGCGTCCGGGCGGCACCTGCGTCGGACCGAACTGCAACGGCGCGGCGCCCAAGCAGATCGCAGTCAAGATCGAGGACGCCACCGGCGACTTCAACGGCCTGTCGAAGGAAGAGATCGATCGCGTCGTGCGCGCCCGCGCCGGTGTATTTCGTGCCTGCTACCAGAAGGAGCTCAACCGCTCCCCGGGTATCGGGGGCAAGCTGATCATCCACTTCGTGATCAGCGCGGACGGCGTCGTGAAGAACGCGAGCACGCAGGGCGGCTCCCTCCGCAACGATGGCGTCGAGTCGTGCGTGAAGGGCAACATCATGCGACTCAAGTTCCCCGCCAAGGGTGGCGCGATCGTCAACTATCCATTCGTGTTCACGCAAGGAGGCTAGTCATGCGCAGCGTACTCGTTGGACTGTTGCTGGTCGGCTGTACGAACGACCCGATCTACCTGCCCTCTCCGCAAGGAATAGCGGCCGGCGAGCCCACGATGGACGGACCGTCCGAGGCGCGCGCGTCGATCCAGATTCCGGTCAACACCGAGACCACGAAGGACGCCGCCGATCGGGCGCGCCGCCAGGCACTGATCGATCCGGCCGCCGTGATCCCCTACGTCGCCGTCGATGACCTCGAGGTCTCCGTCGAGTGGACGATCAAGAACAATGACCCCGCGATGCCCGGCAGCGCGCGGATCCAGCTCAACGGTGCGAACCAGTACTTCGAGTACGACCCACGTCTCGTCATCCTCAGCGCCGATGACGAGGCACCGCCGAGCCCCGGCCTCGTGGGCGACGTTCCGCTCGACATTCCGGCCGGCGGCACCCTGTCGGGCCTGTTCCGCGAGGACGAACTGCGCGAGGCCTCGATCGACCTCGACATGATCACGCGGGCCAGCGTCAATCCGTTCCGCGCCACGCTCGTCGTCGACAAGAACCGGACCGAGTTCGCCGAGATGACGGCACTCACCTACGACATGGACGGCGAGCCGCTGCCCCAGACGGAGACCGGCCTCAAGTTCCCTCGCGAGGCGTTCGCCCAGCTCCTCCGCGTCGACCTCGTCTTCAAGCCGGACCGCCCGATGGTGCTCGAGTACACCGTGCGCGTCCGCGACGTCCGTGGCGAGATCGTCCACGAGCTCGCGCTAGCGGCGTTCACCGACCCCGTCGGCATGGGCGAGCTCCAGCCCTTCACGCCCGCGCAGTTTGCCGTCGCACCTGGCCCCTGAGCGCAGGCTTGCGGTTTCGGGTCCGCAGGCCCCGAGTTCGGCCGCGCTTCGGTTACGATGGATCTCAGGGATGGGTCGATCAGCGCTCGTGACCTGCGGGCTCCTCGCGCTGTGCGGCAGCGCAGCGGCGCGCCCGGCCTCGAACGGCTGGTATGCAGAAGGCGGCCTCGGTGC
>JAYUYE010000351.1:0-4681 GCA_043752985.1 Myxococcales bacterium | reverse complement strand
GCACGATGGGCAAGCTCGCGTTCTCGATCACCCAGGTCGATGCCCTCGGGGCGGACGGTGCGGTCGTGCTCGGGACCTGGACGCTGATTGAGAGCCAGGTGCCGGGGAGCGGGGTCTTCACGGTGGTGCTCGAGCGGCGGGCCGAGGGCTGGCGGATCATTCACGACCACACGTCTCTCGCACCCTCCGCCTGAAATTTGCTCGGCTCGCGGGCCGGGGCGATCCTAATGACATGGACAAGAAGGTGCTGATCGATCAGCTCGGGCGCCAGCTCGAGGCGTCGGCGCGAGCCGCCCTGTCCGCGCGCGATGCGGCAGCGAAAGAGGCAAAGGACGGCGCGACGCCGGACGAGAAGCGGGAGGATGCGCGCGCCGCGCACCAGCTGACGGCCATTGGTGGGGCGTCACAGGCACGCGCGAAGCAGGCGCTCGCGGAGGCCGATATGCTGTCGGCATTTCGGCCGACCGCGTTCGACGAGAAGTCGCGGATCATGATGGGCGCGATCGTCGAGATCGAAGATGCGGACAGCGGCGAGGGGCGGACATTTTTTCTCGCTCCGGTCGGAGCCGGGATGACGCTGACCGGGCCGGGGGGCGATGGTCACCTGTCGGTGGTGACGCCGGCGTCGCCGATCGGCCGGGCGGTGATCGGCAAGCGGACGGGCGAGGTCGTGGACGTCACCGTGGATGGGGACGTTCGCGAGTGGCAGATCACGTTCGTTGGTTAGGCGGTCCGCCGCACAGCGCGCAGCCGTCGGAGGCGGCGACCCAGTCGCAGCCCTCGCAGGAGATGCGGGCGATGTGGAAGCCGGGGTCGCCGTACTGCGCGATCGCGGTGGGGGACGTAGGGCGGTCGCCGGTGCGGACACGCGCGGGGACGACGGCACGCACGGTGAGCTCGGTGCCCTTGCAGGTCGGGCAGCGCTGCGGAGCGGTGAGGCGCGAGGTGACGGCGAGAGCGTCGGCGAGACCGCCGGTGCGGCGACAGCGCGGGCAATCGGTGGATGCGTAGGCTTCGGTGCTGCACGCGATGCAGCGGATCCGGTAGGTGCCGTCGATCAGCTTGGTCTGGTCGTGGGTCCAGCGACCATCCTGGTTCGGCGCGGCGAGCATGACGACGAGCTCGCGATCGACGTAGCTGTTCACCTCGAAGGCTTTGGCGTCGCACTTCGCACATCCTGCGATCGCGGTCGTGTACTTCTTGTCGTCGAGGTGGCCCATGCGGACAGGATGGTAGTCGAATGGCATGTGCGACCACCGCTCCGTGCGCGAGACCTGCGTGAGTGAAGGTTGATTCAGCGCGACTGAACGCGCCACCACGCCTGCCAGGCGGCGGCGTCGGTGCCGAAGTCACGGCCGCGCGAGCGTGTCCGCAGCGATTCGAGAGCGTTCGAGCGAACATGCGCCTCGGCATCCGCGAGGGCGCTGATCAGCGCGGGGATGGCACGATCCGGATCCTGGTGGACGAGGAGGATCGCGGCGGAGGCGCGCTCGGTCACGCTGCCGTGGGCGAGCAAGTCGAGGAGGAGGGCGGCGGCTTCGGGCGCCGCGACGACGCCGAGCCCGTTCAGAGCGCTGCCGCGGACGCGCTCGTCGAGGCTGCGATCGGTCACGCGCGCGATCAGCTCGCTCGCCGGGAGGCTGCCGTCCGCGTAGCGCGTGCCGAGCGCGGCGGTTGCGGTGAAGCCGACCTCCACATCCGGATCGCGCGATGCGAGCAGCAGGACCGCGGGATCGAGGTCGGAGTTGCGCGCTGCTTCGCGAACGGCGGCGCGCCGGATCTTCGGATCGGTGGCCGCGAGATCGGCGGCGAGGTCCGGCGTCGCAGCCGTGGTGCGCGGCGGCAGGGTCGGAGTGCGGGCCGCACGAACGGTCGGCGCGGGCATCGCGGCCGAGCGGATCGGTTGTGCCGACGGCGCGGGTGCGTCCGCGGTTGCCGACGACGCGCGACCGAGCCACAGACCACCACCGAGGAGCGCCACGGCACCGAGACCGAGGAGGAGCGTTCCGCGCTGCATCACTCGAGGTCCGTGCAGCACCGGCACCAGTTCGACGTGGTCACGGCGACCACGCCGTCCGGGTTGTTGGCGTCGCTCGCGTTCACGTAGAACGCGTTGTCGTCGGTGCTCTGGTTGTCGATCCAGTCGCCGATGTACAGGTTGGACAGCGCGATGCCCGACGCCATCGCGGAGCGCATCTCGGCGGACGAGCACATGTGCGCGCTGGCAACGCGGCAGCGGTTCGCGCAGCCGGTGAAGGTGAAGCCGTTCTGGTCGACGTCCTCGATGCACAGCGATCCCATCCGCACGTAGCCGGTGGGGCAGCCGCGGTTCGTGATCCGGAAGCCGCCCATGTCGAGCGCGCCGGCCATCGCGTCGCCCGTCGCGTTGATGTAGCGGGGGTCGGTGAACAGCGTGTCGATCGAGACGGTGTTCGCGGCGACGACGATGCCGAGGCCCGCGCCGACGTCGACCGTGACGGCACCGGCCGCACCGCCGCCGATCAGTCCGTTGCCGGCGATCACGTCGCTGATGTCGCCCCCCGAGTTGGTGTCGGTGTCGATGTCGTTCGCGCAGGTCCACGCGGTGCCGCTCCACTTGAGGAGCTGATTCGTGCCGCACGAGGTGAGCAGGGAGAGCGCCGCGTCGCCCATCGCTACGCCCCCCTGAAGGCCTGTGCCGATCGCGGTGGTGACGGACGTGATGTCACCGCCCGAGTTCGTGTCCGTGTCGTTGTCGTTCGCGCAGCCCCACGCCGTGCCGTTCCACTTGAGGATCTGGGTCGACGCGCAGTTGGTGAGGAGCGAGAGCAGGACGTCGCCGGTTGCGCCGCCGCCCGCGAGACCACCGGCCGGGCCGACCATGACGGAGTTGATGTCGCCACCGCCGGTCCCACCGCCGTCAGCCGCGCACAGCCACGCGGAGCCACTCCACTTGAGGATCTGGTTGATCTGGCAGCTCTGCGTCAGCGACAGCGTGATGTCGCCCGAGCTCGCGCCGCCCTGCAGACCGGGACCGGCGAACACGGCGGTGACATCGCCGCTGCCCGAGAGATCGGGCGCGCACACCACGGTGCCGTCGGCGTTGACGCCGATGATGAAGTTACCGGGCGTGCACTGGTTCGTGATCCGCTTCTGCAGATCCGCGGGCGCGAGCGCACCGACCGTGTCGGAGGTTGCGGCACGGATCGCGTACGGCACGCTGTCGAGCACGATCCGCGGCTCCATGGTGACGTCATCGAGCTTGACCTCGAGCCACAGCTTGCGGCCGTCGAACACGGTCGCGTCGAGCGGCTTGTTCTGGCCGATGTCGGTGAACAGCACGCCGTCCTCGACCGTGACCTCGCGGCCTTCCTGCCAGACGGACGTGCCGCCGATGTCGGCCGTGAAGATCTCGAACGAGATCCGGTGCGCGCCTTCGACCGCGTCGCCGGTCTTGTCGTCGACGAGCCGCGCCGAGAAGCCGAGCGTCGTCGGTACGCCGGCGAGCGCCGACGCCGATGCGAGTGCGTAGATGGCGACCGCGAGCGCGATCGACATGAGGTTGCGAGTCACGGCGTCACCACCGCGTTCGGGGTGACGACGACGGCGCCGGCCTTGCCGGGACGCTTCGTCATGCCGCGTCCGATCTGGACGTCCATGCGAATCCCGCCACCGCGGAGCTGCGCACCCGCCGCGGCGACCTCGCGCGCCGGGCGCGACGGCACCTCGGACTTGTCCGCCGAGGCGCACGAGACGAGGAACACGCCTACCACCAAGAATCGACCGATTCGGCTCATTTCGCGCGCATCTATAGCCGAGATGCTGAGCGCGCTATAGCGATTTTGTCGTCGGGAAGCTCAGAACGGACGGGGCCCCACCGAGGCGCCAAAGACGATGGGCGCGCCGACCGGCCAGACCGCGACCGTGACGCCAACGTCGACCTTCTTGCCGGAGGGGTCGCGCTCGACCTCCTTCTGGATCGTGACGGGCGTGGTCGGGTGCGTCTTGACCAGCCAGAACAGGCGGATGATGTCCTGCGACCGCATCCGGGCGCAGCCGTGGGAGACGTAGCCGCGGACCAGGGTCTCGGTGATCGGGCCGTGGAGTCCGTAGGTCTCGGCACCGTCGCTGTTGCGCGCGCCGGTCAGGCGGAGGAACGGGAAGCCGCCGAAGTATTCGGGGTTGGTGCGGCGGGCGACGTAGTACCAGCTGTCCGTGATGTCGAGGGCGGTCGCGAAGTGACCGGTCGGGGTGATGCTCTTGCCGCGCGAGTCCTTCATGCCGACGCCGGTTGGATAGATCTCGGAGAACCCGGTCTCGCGGTCGAACAGGTGAACGGTCAGGCCGTCGAGCGAGACGATGATCTCGGGGGCGACCAAGGTCGGGAGGTTGGTCGGGATGGCGTAGCGCGGGGCGTCTGACTTCGGATCGTCGAGCTGGACCGTCGGATCGACGTCCTCGTCGACACCCTCGTACGAGCCCTGCTCGGGATCGTCGTTGCTCACGGGGATCGCTTCGGCGCAGCCGGTGATGGAGAGAGCCACGATCAGGAGCGAGAGGTTGCGCATCGCGGGACCACGCTGAGCACGCGGTGTGCCGAGCGGTTTGCGCGGTGTGCGGTAGCCGAACTGCGGAGTTGCGCGCGATCGAGCGTGACGGATCGACCAGTCTGGAAGCCGTGGGCGCCAGGAATCGCGCACGT
>JAYUYE010000350.1:0-4682 GCA_043752985.1 Myxococcales bacterium | reverse complement strand
TCACGGGTGCTGGAATCGCGCGCGACGCCGCCCTGCGTGGGCTCAAGGTCGCGATGTTCGAGAAGAACGATTACGCCTCGGGCACGTCGTCGAAGTCGAGCAAGCTCGTCCACGGTGGACTGCGCTACCTCGAGCAGGGCGAGATCGGCCTCGTGTTCGAGTCGGTCTCGGAGCGCCGGGTCCAGACCCGGGTCGCACCACACCTCGTTCGCCCGCTGCCGTTCCTGATCCCGATCTACAAGGGCGCGAAGCCCGGCCTCGAGCTGATGAACTTCGGCCTGTGGATCTACGACTCGCTCGCGCTGTTTCGCGCGCCGCGCCTCCACAAGACGTTCCGCGGCGCGCGCGCGGCGCTCGAGCTCGAGCCTCAGCTGCGCAGCGAAGGCCTGCGCGGCGCACTCGAGTACTACGACTGTGCGACCGACGACGCGCGGCTCGTGCTCGAGAATGCGATCGACGCGCGTGGGCTCGGAGCCGATTGCCGCACGTACACCGAGGTCACCCGTTTCGAGCGCACCGCGGAAGGCCGGATCGCGGGCGTCCACATCAAGGACCGCCTGACCGGTGCCACCTCGCTGGTCACCGCGCGCGTCGTCGTGCTCGCGGCCGGTGCGTGGACCGACGAGATGATCAGCCGGTTCGAGATTCCGATGGAGCGGCCGATCCTGCGCCGCACCAAGGGTGTGCACATCGTGCTACCGCGCGAACGGCTGCCTCTCGCCCGCGCGATCACGCTGATCTCGCCCGTCGATCAGCGCGTGATGTTCGCGATTCCGTGGCGCGAGCGAACCGTGCTCGGCACCACCGACACCGACTTCGTGGGCAGCGCCGACGAAGTGGCAGCAGACGCCGACGACGTGAAGTACCTGTGCGAGAGCGGCAACGGCTACTTCCCCGGCGCGAACCTGACGCCCGATGACGTGATCTCGACGTGGGCTGGCCTTCGCCCGCTGATCGCCGCGCCGCCAAACGTCGACGAGTCCGAGATCTCGCGCGAGCACGAGGTGTTCTCGCGCAATGACGGCCTCATCATCATCGCCGGCGGCAAGCTCACCACATATCGCCGGATGGCACGCGAGGCCGTCAACAAGACACTCGCCCTGATGACCGAGCTCGGCGAGACCGTAGAGGTCACCAAGACCACCACGAAGCACCGGCCGCTGCCCGGCGCCGTCGGTCTGAGCGAGGAGAGCCTCGAGGGGGTCGCTGCCGTGGGCCGCAAGCTGATGGACGATCACGGGCTCGACGTCGACACGGCGACGCACCTGTGCGGCGTCTACGGCACGCGGGCTCCGCTGCTCGCGGCACGGATCTCCGAAGATCGGTCGCTCGGGCGCCGGCTCGACAAGGAGCTGCCGTACGTGTGGGCGGAGATCGAGTTTGCCGTCACCCACGATCTGGCGCGCACCGTCGAGGACATCCTCGGTCGTCGCGTACCGCTCTTGCTCGTCAGCCGCGATCAGGGCCTCGGGGTCGCCGACCGCGTGGCCGACATGCTCGGCGCGATCCACGGCTGGACCGCGCAGCAGAAGGCCGCGATGCTCGACGATTACAAGGCCGAAGTCGAGCTATCGCGGCGCTGGCGCTGACCACCGCTCACGCCTGAGGCTCCGGGTTGCAGGTTGTGAACGGCCGTCGACGAGCAGCCGGACGCAAGGTTCGTCGCGGGCTCGCGGATTCCGCGATCTTGATGCATTCTTGGCCACCTGGTTCCGCAGCTGGCGGTAACCGAACACGAGCGCTGCACGCGCCTAACATGTCTGCACCCGAACCCGCCGTCGCTCCGACGCCCCCCCCGGTCTCCCACGCCGCTCCTCAGGGCCGTCGCCCGCTCGCGCTTCTGACTCTGGGCGCCCTCGGAATCGTGTATGGCGACATCGGGACCTCGCCGCTGTACGCGATGAAGGAGTGCCTCGCATTTCCAACGTCGCCGCACGCGATCGTCTCGACCGCCGCGACGTTGCACACCAACGTGCTCGGGGTCCTGTCCCTCATCTTCTGGGCGCTCGTCCTGGTGATCTGCGTGAAGTACCTGGCGTTCGTCCTTCGGGCCGACAACAAGGGCGAGGGCGGAATCCTCGCGCTCGCCGCGTTGATCGAGGACAAGAAGAAGTCAGGGAAGTCGATCGCGATCCCGATGATGCTCGGCCTGTTTGGCGCCGGGCTGCTGTTCGGCGATGGCGCAATCACACCCGCAATCTCGGTGCTCGGTGCGATGGAGGGACTCTCGGAACAGAGCCCATCGCTGACCTACCTGGTGCTGCCGATCACCATCGGCATCCTGATCGCGCTGTTCGTTGTCCAGCGCCACGGCACCGGCAAGATCGGCATCGCGTTCGGCCCGGTGATGCTGATCTGGTTCATCGCGATCGGCGCGCTCGGGCTGCGCTGGATCATCGCCGAGCCGGCCGTGCTCGAGGCGGTCAACCCGGCCTACGCGTTCGACATGCTGACGCGGCACGGCATCAAGGGATTCCTCCTGCTCGGCCTCGTGTTCCTCGCGGTGACCGGTGGAGAGGCCCTCTATGCGGACATGGGGCACTTCGGAAAGCATCCGATCCGGCTCGCCTGGTTCTTCATCGCACTCCCCGGCCTCCTCCTGAACTACTTCGGACAAGGCGCCGTGCTCCTGTCGTCGCCACCCGGTACGGTGTCCAATCCGTTCTACGCGATGGCCGAGGGCCCGCTGCTGATCCCGATGCTCGTGCTCGCGACGATGGCCGCCGTGATCGCATCCCAGGCGTTGATCTCCGGCGTGTTCTCGATCACGCGGCAGGCGATGCAACTCGGGTTCTGGCCACGCGTCACGATCGTTCATACGTCCGCGCACACCGAGGGACAGATCTACATCCCCGAGATGAACTGGCTCCTGATGGCGGGGACCATCGCGGTGGTCCTCCAGTTCCGCACCAGCTCCGGCCTCGCCGCTGCCTACGGCATCGCAGTGACGGGCACGATGGGGATCACGTCGTATCTGTTCTACCTGGTGTGCACGCGGCGCTGGGGCTACTCGCAGGCCAAGGCGCTCGCCTTCCTCATCCCGTTTCTGATCATCGACCTCGCGTTCTTCGCGGCCAATATGGCGAAGATCGCCGACGGTGGGTGGTTTCCGCTCGCGCTCGGCATCATCGTGTTCGGCGTGATGACGACCTGGTGGCGCGGTCGGATCGAGCTCTCGAAGTCGATGGAGGCAGGCACCATCCCAGACGACCTTCTTCTCGCCGACATTGCCTCGTCTCCACCACCGCGCGTCAAGGGGACCGCGGTGTTCATGGCATCGACGCCCGAAGGCATGCCCAACGTGCTGATGCACCACCTCAAACACAACCAGGTGCTCCACCAGCAAGTCGTCATCTTCTCGCTGCGCATCGAGCCGGTGCCACACGTCAACCTCGACAAGACCCTCGAGGTCCACGAGCTCGGCCAGGGCTTCTTCCGCGTGATCGCTCGCGTCGGCTTCATGCAGCAGCCCGACGTGCCGGAGATCCTGAAGAAGTGCGAGAGCAAGGGGCTCGTCGCGGTACCGATCACGACGACGTACTACCTCGGACGGCAGACGCTGCTGACCACAGGGAAGTCCCGGATGGCCAAATGGCGCAAGCTGCTGTTCGGGTTCCTCGCTCGCAACGCACGGCCGCCTACCGCGTTCTTCAATCTGCCCCCCAACCGCGTCGTAGAGCTCGGCCTCCAGATCGAGATGTGAGCTCATGACCGAGATCGATCGTCGTGGTCGGCCTCGAAGTACCTGCGGATGATCGAGATCGAAGAGTCGAGGTAGCGGTCACCGTGCGGGGGCGCCGAGCTCCGCATCGAGCGCCAGGTTGAGCCGGACCACGTTGACGCGCGGCTCGCCGAGAATGCCCAGGGTCCGCGGCTCGATCGAGCGCTCGACCAGGCTTTGGAGCTTCTGCACGTCGACGCCGCGCGAACGCGCCACCCTGCCCGCCTGGTAGAACGCGGCAGCCGGGGAAACGTGCGGATCGAGCCCCGAGCCCGACGCCGTGACGAGGTCGATTGGCACGCGGGCGGTGTTGCCAGGATCGGCGTCGCGCAGGGTCTTGATTCGCGCGGTGACGGCAGCGACGAGCGCCGGGTTCGGGCCGAGCACGCCCGTGGCGCTGTAGCCGCCGGGACCGGCATTGACGCCGCTCGAGGTCATCGCGTCGTAGCCGATTGCCGTGGGTCGGCTCCAGAAGTAGCCGGGGTGATCGAACGGCTGGCCGATGAGGTCCGAGCCGACGGCCTTGCCCGAGGCGTTGTAGATCACCGAGCCGGTCGCCGCGTTCGAGAACGCGACGCGCGAAATGCCACCGACCAGGAGCGGATACGCGATCCCGAGGAGGCCCGTGAACACCAGGATCGAGACGAGCGCGGGACGCAGGGTCTGGATGAAATCCTTCATGGCATCTCCTTCAATTCACCAGGCCGAGGCCCGAGATAACTACGTCGATCAGCTTGATGAACGGGAACGGCAGCAACAGGCCGCCGAGCCCGAACACGAGGAGATTCCTGCGAAGCACCTGCGGCGCCGGCGCGGGGCGGACCTTGATCCCGCGCAGCGCGAGCGGGATCAGGACGATGATGATCAGCGCGTTGAAGATCACCGCGGAGAGCACCGCGCTCGCCGGAGAGTGCAACTTCATGACGTCGAGCGCCTCGAGCTGCGGATACGTGCCGACGAA
>JAYUYE010000349.1:0-4685 GCA_043752985.1 Myxococcales bacterium | reverse complement strand
CCGCGCTGTGCAGCTCGGCGCTCGAGAGCGCGGGGGAAGGCGAGCCCTCGGGACGCGCGAAGTTCCAGATCGCGATCACCGTATGCAAGGGGTGCGATCAGGGCTGGCAAGACGCCGCGGGCGTCCAGGTTCCGATCGATCCTGCCGCAGTCGAGCGCGCGCGCTGCGACGCGCAGCACCTCGGCTCGCTCGACGGCGATCGACCCGAGCGTGCGCACCAGGACATCCCACCGGCGACCGTCCGCTTCAT
The DNA here is from genome assembly GCA_043752985.1 of Myxococcales bacterium. GTDB lineage: Bacteria > Myxococcota_A > Polyangia > Haliangiales > Haliangiaceae > JABFXX01. The sequence goes on along the minus strand of JAYUYE010000349.1, from coordinate 4,435 downwards.
CTGGCGACGCGATCACGGGCGGTGCCAGACGCCGGGCTGCCGCTCCGCACGCGGGCTCGAGATCCACCACATCGTCGCTCGGGCGAATGACGGCAGCCACGAGCCCTCTAACCTGACCCTGCGATGTTCGGCCTGCCACTCCGCACACCACGCGGGCACGCAGACGATCAGCGGTGCGGCGCCAGATCGGCTCGAGACGCGCCGGCGTCACGACCATGCCGTGCCGGTTGGTCCCGCGACTCCAGTTCGCGCCCCCGTGGGCGCAACGAAGCTCGACGACTCGGTCGTTCGCGCTCAGGCGCGCGATGCCCTGGTCGGCCTCGGCTGGAAGCCGGGGATCGCGCGGACGGCCGTGGATGAGGCCTGCGCCCACGTGGGCGTGGGGGCAGAGATCGCCGTGGTGATCCGGGAAGCGCTGCAGCGCTGCCCCAGACCCAAGGGCTGACGACACGCGATGCGCGGTTCTCAGGCGTCGTGCGGTAGCGCTTCGGTCTCAGCTGCGCCGGCGCCGGCGCAGCGCGAACAGGCCAGCGAGGAGCGCGGTGCCGGCGAGGCCGCCGCTGCCGCTCGTGCTGCATCCGCCGTCGACCGTGCCGGTGCCGGTTCCCGCGTCCGGACCACCGGCGCCTGCATCGGGGCCAGCGCCGGGGCCTGCGTCGGGTGCGCCCGGGGTGTTCGAGAGCGTGATGTCCGCGCAGTTGAAGTAAATGTCGTTGCTGGCCGCGTCGACGGTGTACGGACACTTGTCGGTCATCACCTGAATGAACTGCAGCGTGCAGTTGTTGCACTCCATGTTCGGCAACGTGACGGTGGTGCTGAGTAGGCCGTCTGCAATCCGGTCCTTCAGGATGATGCTTCCGCCCGCACTCGCGCCCGCCGTGTTGTCGATCAGGTTCGGCATGTCGCAATCCGGCACGCCGGCGGGACACGCGACGTTGCCGTTACACGACCCCGGCCGTGCTGCAGGAATGCCGAACACCGAACCGTTGGGCTGAAACGCGATCCGGTAATATCCCGGGTGGTTGATCGTCTCGAGCCAGGTCACCGTGATCGTTTCGCCGGGCCGAAACGTCGTCACACGCGCCGGATCCCGGACCGAATTCGCGACACCACAGTGCTGCTCCTTCTGATCGCCCGGACGAGGCATCGGGGACGTCAGTTGAATGTGAGCGAAGGCCGGGGCGGAGGCCGCCAGCAGGAGAACCGAGGCGAGGAGGGCGGAGCGCATGCCCCGAGGGTCGCATCTCGAGCCACGGTGCGGGAAGGATTCGGTGTGATCTACGGCCCGCTGGTCGCGCGCCATGCCCGTGGTCATGTCGACGGCATTTCCGGCTGACAGGCCCGGATCCATCGGTTTCGAAGTGCGAGCGCCGCTGTAAGTCGGGCCCGAGGTGCGGCAAGCTAGCGACATGAGATGGCTCAGGATGGTTGTGGTGGTGCTGGGCGGGGTGTTCGCGGCGAGTGCGTGCACCAAGCGGAATCCTTCATTCTGCGAATCGGACGCGGAGTGCAAAAATGGTCTGGTCTGCGATCCGGCCACGCATGGGTGCGTGGTCGGCGTGGACGCCAGCACGGCCTGCGCATCCAACGAGCAGTGTCCAGCGAACGCGCCGGTGTGCGGTCCCGACATGGACTGTCGCGCTTGCGTTCTCGATGATGAATGCGGGACGCGCGTGTGTCGCAGCGATGGTGCGTGTGAGGCAGCGGAGCACGTACTGTACGTTTCGCCCAACGGTGTTGCGGCGGGCCAATGTCCGTTCACGGCGCCGTGCGAGCTGTTCTACGCGCGGTCTCTCACGACGAGCGAGCGATCGTCAATCCGGCTCGAGAACGGCACGTATGTCCTCGGCAGTGACTTCGAGATCACCGGTGCGATTACGAACCTGACCATCGTCGGCGGTCGAGCGGCAATCATCCAGCGACCATCTGCTGGATGGGCGTTCGAGGTCGGTACTGCCGCGGCTCCAAGCTCGTCAAGCCTCACTCTCCGTGGGTTGTCGATCAACAAGGGCGTGCGTTGTGACAGTGCGAAGCTCACTCTCACTCGAGTAGCGTTCGACAACGCGCCGAACGAAGCGCTCCCTTGGGTCGATGCGAGGAACTGCGAGCTTGTAGTTACGGACTCCGACCTTAGCGACTCCATGGCCGAAGGAATCGTCGCTTCCGCGGGAACCACGACGATCACGCGAGCTCGTATCGACGGCAGCGCGAGTCACGGTGTCCGGGTCCAATCCGCACCCGTGACGATCCGTAGCAGCACGATCTCGAGGAACGCCGAGATCGGGGTCACGGCGGTGGCTGGGCTCATGACCATCGAGGGTTCGAAGATCTGGGGCAATCGCCGGGGCGGCCTGAGCTCCGTCAGCGGCACCTTCGATGTCACCAACAACATGGTTGTCTACAACGGGGACCCGAGCGTCACCTCCTTCGGAGGCATGAGGCTTGAGTCTCCATCGAGCGGCAATCGCGTTCAGCACAACACGGTCGCGCGCAACAACTGCGACGTCACCGCTTCGCCCATTCTAGCTGGCGGTGTCCACTGCGTCGGCGCGGTGGCCTCCAACAATCTGATCGTGAACAACTTTCGCGGCAACACGACACTGCCCAACGCTCAGGTCAACGGCACCTGCGACTTCTCGAAGTCCTTGGTCTCCGAATCGCCCGCGCCCGGAATGTTTCGCGCCGACGGCACGAACATGGTCGACGGCTACTATCTCAACAACACGACGAGCCCCGCCGTCAATACAGGTGTCACCAGCAGCGTGACCGTAGACATTGACGGTCAACCCCGTAGCGACGGTATGCCTGACCTGGGCGCGGACGAGCTGGATCCCTAAGGCCCGGGCGTCGGCTGCTTGACCTGCTTGAGGTCCGGCTCGATGCCCTTGGTCATGTGGACGGCGTTCGCCGCGTCGACCCACACCACCTCGAAGTCACTGATCTTCTGCCGCTCGAGGAACTTCACGGACTTCTTGTAGCCGAGGATGAACAGGACCTTCGACCAGGCGTCAGCCGTGAACGCGTCCTTGGCGCGGATCGTCACCGAGCGGGATGCCATCGCAGGCTGGCCGGTGCGCGGGTCGAGAATGTGGTGATAGCGGACCCCGTCCTTGACGAAGCCGCGCTCGTAGTCGCCCGAGGTCGAGAACGAGTGATCTTCGACGGCTGCCATCGCGAACATCGCGTCGGGAGCGCCGCGCGGATCGCGGATCCCGACCGTCCAGGGCGCGGTGCCCTTCTTGCCGGCGATGTACATGTCGCCGCCCGCCTGGATCATGAAGTCGACGAAGCCCTGGTCGTGCAGGAGCTTGACGCACTTGTCGACGGCGTAGCCCTTCGCGATCCCGCCGAGCGTGATCGACATGTTCTTCTTGGTCAGGAAGACCGTGTGCCGGTTCTTGTCGAGCTTGAGGTGCTTGTAGCCGATGTTCGCGAGCCGCTTCTTGACCTCGGCAGGCGTGGGCAGGGTGCCGTCCATGTCCTGGTCGAACTTCCACAGACCCTTGAACGCACCGACGGTGATGTCGAATATGCCGCCCGATTTCTTCGAGACATCCATCGCCCGTTCGATCACGGCGAAGGTCTCGGTCGAGACCGTGACTGGCTTGATCCCCGCGGCGGTGTTGATCTGCGAGACCTCGGAGTCCGACGTCCACGTCGTCATCACGCCGTCGAGCCGCTTCATCTCCTCGAACACGGAGGCGGCGCCGCGGGCGGCCTTGGTCTCGTCGTCGGTCCAGACGAAGACGGTGATGATCGTCCCCATCGCCTTGTCGGAGTAGACGAACTTCTTGTCGGGATCGGGCGCCGCAGCGACCCGGCCCACGAGCAACGCGATGCCGAGAGCGGCGATCGCCAGCGTGCGCATTACACGACCCAGTGGACGAGGCGCAGGATGATCAAGATCGCGCCGATGCCGAGCGACGCGATCACGGCGGTGACGCTGACCGCGAGCGTGCCCTGGGTCTCCTGCTGGATTCCCTTCCACATGCCGTAGCAGGCCGGTGCAGCGCCGACTGCCGCGACGATGCCGCCCGGAATCGAGCCGTGCTGGATGCCGTTGCCACCCATCATGGCGATCAGGATCCCCGCCGCGACGAACGCGAAGGCGATCAGCGCGGGCGTCTTGCTGTCAGGCACCGATGTCCCCATGCGGGAACGCTAGCATGCAGGGACGGATTCTCAGCTTTCGGAATACATCCGGATCTGCTCGCGCATCACGTCGTCGGTGAGCGCGGTCTGGACCGGCTCGAGCAGGCAGTCGGCCAGCACCATCAGCATGTCCTCGACCTTCTTCTCGGCGACGAGCTTGGAGAGAAGCTGCTTGGCGTCCCGGCTGTCATCCCCCGCGAGAAGCTCTCGCACCTTCCCCACCGACAGATCACCCTGGAAGTCGATCATGATGTGTTGTCGCAGGTACTCGATGAGGCGATTC
>JAYUYE010000348.1:0-1762 GCA_043752985.1 Myxococcales bacterium | reverse complement strand
GCGAGCTGCCGTCGCCCGAGAACCGCGCGCGCTTCCTCCCGTAGGTTCACTGCCGCGGTCCCACGATCGCAGGCAGCCCACCACGTGGACGCAGCGTGACGAGCGGCTCGGGCACGACGTGGGTCGAGAGCGGCCGGATCGTGGCGCGCTGAACCATCGTCGCGAGCGCGAGCTGCGCCTCCATCAGTGCGAAGTGCGAACCGATGCAGACGCGCGGACCGGCGCCGAACGGAAGGTAGTGATGGCGCGGGCGCGCCTTCTTGATGTCGGCGAACATTCGCTCGGGCTTGAACGCGAGCGGCGCGGGAAAGTAGTCGGGGCGGCGATGGATGCCGCGGATGTTGATCACCACGATCGACCTCGTCGGGAACCGATGCCCGCCGATCGTCACCTCGCGCGTTGCCTCGCGGCCGGTCTGGTACGCCGGCGGATGCAGGCGCATCGCCTCGTCGACCACGGCCGCGGTGTACGGAAGGTTCGGCAGATCCGCGGTGGTCACGGTGCGATCACCGACCTCGCGGCGCACTTCGTGCTCGAGCTTCTCGAGCGCGCCCGGGTTGCGGCCGAGCTCGTACCACGTCCAGGTCAGCGCGTTCGCAGTGGTCTCGTGCCCGGCGAGGAGGAGCGTCATCACCTCGTCGCGCACCTGCTGATCGGTGAGCGCGGTGCCATCCTCGTCGCGCGCGAGCAGGAGAACGGACAGGACGTCGCCGCGATCGGTACCCTGCTTGCGACCATCCGCGATCAGCTTGTAGACGATCGCGTCGAGCATCTTCACCGCGCGCTTCATCGCGAGGTGCCGGGGCAGGGGCCACTTGTAGCCGAGCTGGATCGGCGAAGTCAGGTTCGCGACGACCGAGCGCATCGCCATCTCGAGGCCGGTGCCCACCGTGGTCGCGGAGCTGCGAACATCGGTGCCGAACATCGTCTTGCCCGCGATCGCGAGCGTCATCTCCATCATCTCGTGTGCGAGGTCGACGCGCTGGCCCGGCTTCCACGCGGCGATTTGCGTCACGGCCTCCTCGACCATGACCTCGCCGTACGCCGACAGTCGCTTCGGGGCGAACGCGGGCGCGAGAAGCTTGCGGTGTTTCTTGTGAACCTCGCCCTCGGAGGTCAGCAGGCCCTCGCCGAGCAGCGGCATCAGGAAGCCGAGGCCTGCCGACTTCTTGAACGCCGAGGCCTGCTCGACCAGCACCTCGTGCGCGATGTCCGCATCGGTGATCGTGTAGACAGGGATGTGGAGGATGTTGAACCGGACGATCGGGCCGATCAGAGCGGCCTCGTCATGGAGGGCGAGCCGATCACGGCGAAACGCCAGCAGATTGCCGAGCACGGGCCAGCCGGGCACCGCCGGAATCGACTGGACGATGGGGGCGGGTGCAGAGAACGGGGTTTCGGCGGCGGCCATGTGTGGACTAGAATGCGAGTAATTACTCACATTGCCAACTCGCGTTCTCCGGTCCGCGTGAAGGAGCTTCCGTGTACCGCCAAGTCAAGACCACGCCACGGAAACGGCCGCGCCAGACCCGCAGCAAGACCACGGTGGACACCATCCTCACCGCGACTGCTCGGATTCTGATCAAGCAGGGCTTCGACGGGCTGACGACCAACGCGGTCGCGGCCGCGGCCGAAGTCTCGATCGGCTCGCTCTACCAGTACTTCCCGAACAAGGAGGCGCTGGTCGCCGCCCTGATCGAGAGCCAGCTCGACATCAAGAACGCGCAGACGATCGCCGAGCTGTCCCGCGTCGCCGTGCTCC
>JAYUYE010000347.1:0-4689 GCA_043752985.1 Myxococcales bacterium | reverse complement strand
TCGATGCCGCCAAGCTCGAGTACACCGACCTGGTCAAGGCCGGCGTGATCGACCCGGCCAAGGTTGTCCGCATCGCGATCCAGAACGCCGCGTCGGTGTCGGGTCTCATGCTGACCACCGAGACCCTGATCGCCGAGAAGCCCAAGAAGGACGAGAAGGGCGGCGGTGGCCACGAGGGTCACGGCCACGACTACGAGTAGTCGCTCTCGCTGACGAACGGCTTCGGGCCGGTGCCTCGCGGTACCGGCCCGTTGTCGTTTCGGCGAAGCCAAGCCACGAGCGACCTGGTCGTGACCAGCGTTCGAGGACGACATCCGAGCCTACCGCGGTCCGCTCTACGGCCCCGGGGTGGGGCTGGCGTTCTGAACCCGTTCCTCGATGAGCCCTGACCGCTCGAGCGGACACTCGCCTCGACATCTACCAGCCGTGCGTCGCGTCGGCAGCCGCACCCGTATGTGCGGCGCCGTGGGGCCGGCAAGCGGACGGCCCGGGGAAAAACCGTATATCATCGACCCATGGGCGAGACCGGCCAGGCACCGAGGACCGAGCGCTTGCTCGGGATCATCGAGCTTCAAAATGCGATCGCCGCGGCCGCAATGAACGGCGATGAGGTGATGCGGTTCGTGGCCGAGCGCGCCGCGCCGCTGACCAACGCGCAGGGCGCGACGGTCGAGCTCGTCGAGGGTGATGACATCGTGTGCCGCGCCGCCGGTGGAACCACGAAGCAGCAACTCGGCCTGCGCCTGTCGGGCAAGACCAGCCTCGGTGGCCGCGCGGTTGCCGAGCGCAAGCCACTGCGCAGCGACGACGGTGGCGCGGTTGCAGTGCCCCTGCTTCACGGCGAGTACGCGGTCGGATCGCTCGGTGTCAGCGGCGGCAAGTTCACCGACGAGGACATCGAGACCCTCAAGCTCCTCGCGCCGGTGATCTCGATCGCCCTGCATCGGACACGGAGCTATCCGCGCCCGCCGAAGGACAACACGCACGATGCGCTGACCGGGCTGCTCAACCGACGTGCATTCGAGGAGCGCGCCGACGTCGAGCTCGCGCGTCGCACGCGGTACGGCCAGTCGTTCTCGCTCGCCCTGCTCGACCTCGACGGCTTCAACACCGCGAACGATCGGTTCGGCGAGGCGGCCGGCGACGAGCTGCTTCGCAACATCGCGACGATTCTCAACACGCACACCCGCGTGATGGATGCCTCGTTCCGCCTCGGTGGTGACGAGTTCGCGATCTTGATGCCGGGCACCGCGATCGACGGCGCGAAGACGTTCACCGAGCGCTGCCGCCAGTACATCGGTGACGCCAAGCTGTGTGACGGTACCGTCACCGCGAGCTTCGGCGTCGTCGAAGCGGCCGAGAAGGAGACGCTCGCTCAGCTGACCGAGCGCGCGGATTCTGCGCTGCGCGACGACAAGCGAACCTCGCGCCTGGCCTGAGCAGTCGTCGTCGATTCGCTCGCTGAAGGCGCTCTGCTGGATCCTTGGGCACGCTCGCCGTCGCCGGTATCCCCGCACTCGGGGCACTCGGGGCACTCGGGGCACACGTGTCCCACGACCGCACGGTACACCGACAGCTGTCGGATCCCTTGTCAGCTCCAAGCCCGTAACCGGCGCTCTGCGAGCCCCATCGCAAGGCATATCGATTGCTTCGTGTCGAGCGACCATGAAGTTTCTGCGACGAGTTGCGCCCCTCCTGATGGCAGGTGCTGGCATCGCCTCGGCGCAGCCGGCTCCCGAGCAGCCCGCGCCCGAGCAGCCTGCACCCGAGCAGCCCGCGCCGGCGGATCCATCGACACCGACCATCGAAGTCCGCGGCCGCGTGATCGATGCCCTCGGACGCCCGGTGCGCAACGCGACGGTCACGATCGAGGGCGGCGACGTCAGCGTGAGGACCGGTCGTGATGGCTGGTTCAAGCTGCGTGCGCCGATCGGTGCAACCCTCGTCGTCGATTCCAAGACGTTCGGTACCGCGCTCGCCACGGTGAATGGCGAGCTGCTCGACGAGATTGTTCTGCTGACCGAATCGCAGTTCGGGGAGACGATCACGGTGGAGAGTGAAGCGCCGTCGGCAGCACCCGGTGCGGCGCAGCTCGATCGCCGGGAGCTCCAGCGAATCCCCGGGACCGGCGGCGACATCGTGCGCGCACTCACGATCATGCCCGGCGTCGTGAACTTGCAGCTTCCGCTCGGCTACTCCGGTGTCGTCATCCGCGGCTCGTCACCGCAGGACTCCAAGGTCTTGATCGACGACTTCGAAGTTCCGGTGCTGTTTCACAACATCGGGTTTCGCGCCGTCGTACCGGCGGAGACGATCGCGTCGCTCGACTACATCCCCGGCGGATTCGATGTGTCGATGGGCCGCGCGACCTCGGGCGTCGTGGCGCTGACCACGCGCGCTGGCGACGACAAGCGCAGCACGCAAGCCGAGATCTCGGTGATCGACGGCGGCCTCCTCGCACAAGGGCCCGCGGGCGACAAGACGCGGTACCTGTTCGCGCTGCGCCGGTCGACGATCGACTTCGTGCTGCCGTCGGTGATCCCCGACAGCGTCGACCTCTCGCTGACCACGGTGCCGCGGTACTACGATGGCCAGCTCCGGCTCGACCACCAGTACAACGACAAGCTCAAGCTGACGCTGTCGAGCGTCGCGACCGACGACATCTTCGAGCTGTTCACGACCAAGAACGAGGATGCGAAGAGCAAGCGGTTCTACAACCGCATCCGGTTCGTGCGCGTCACGGCGGCGGCTCGCTACAAGGACGGACCGTGGCAGGCGAACCTCGCGCTCTCGGGGCTCGCGCAGCAGTTCCTGTTCGAGGCCGGCCTCTACCAGAAGATCGACATCCGCACGCCGACGGTGACGCCGCGGTTCGAGCTGACCCGCAGCGAGCCCAAGGCGATCGGCCTCAAGAACGTTGTCTGGCGACTCGGTGCCGAGATCCAGAGCGGTCGCGGCTCGATCGACGTCGCGCTCCCCGAGGAGCGCCGCGAGGGCGAGCCGATGCCGACGATGGATCCCGAGGACACCTCGGTGAAGTTCAACGGCAACGTGTGGGTCACGGACTTCGCGGCGTGGACCGCAGTGTCGGCGGACTTCGACCCGCGCGTCCGCGTGACCACCGGCGTGCGTGCCGAGTACTACGTGCGGCCCGACGAATTCTCGGTTCAGCCGCGCGGTGAGATCGCGGTCAAGGTCGCAGCTCACTGGAAGGTCCGGTTGTCTGCCGGCGCGTTTCGGCGGCCCCCGGAGTACCAGTCGGAGTTCCTGTCGAAGACCGCGAACTCCGAGGCGTCTCGGCAGACGATCGTCGGGCTCCAGTACGAGCCCCGCGATGGCGTCCGCGTCCAGGCATCCGCGTACTACACGGATCGCACGAAGCTGATCACGCACAACCTGGACAACACGCTCGGCAACAACGGGCGCGGCAAGACCACCGGAGGCGAGCTGCTCGCCACATATCGCGGCGGCCCGTGGTTCGGCTGGCTCAGCTACTCGTACTCGAACTCGACGCGCGTCGACCGGCCTGGCGAGGACAGTCGCCTGTTCGACTTCGATCAACCGCACAGCATGAACGCCGCGATCAGCTGGCAGCGCGGCCGCTGGCAGCTCGGCAGCCGGTTCCAGCTGTACTCGGGGCTCCCGTACACACCGTTCACGAACGGTGTGCTCGACAGCGATCGCAATGTCTACATCCCGATCAATGCGCCGGTGAACTCCGAGCGCGCGCCGTTGCACCATCAACTCGACGTTCGCGTCGACTACAGCTGGAAGTGGGGACCGGCCGCGATGACGGCGTTCCTCGATCTTCAGAACGTCTACATGAACGAGAGCATCGTCACGTACTTCTACAGCTACGACTACTCGCAGCGCGCGGCCTTCAAGTCGCTGCCACTGATCCCGTCGATCGGGCTCCGGGGGATCTTTTGAAGTACCTCGTCCTGATCGCAGTCCTCGCTGGTTGCACCGGCGACATCGACGAGCCGTGGCAGCTCTCGCACGATCGGATCATCGCCGTCCGCGCAACGCCGCCGCGGATCGTCGCGGGCGGACGGTCCGAGATCGACACCCTCGTCGGCCGGCAGGACGCGCGCCCGACGGAAGAGGTGCCGCCCGCCGCCCAGGTCGTGTCACCGGCGAGCCTCTCGACGGCGCTGCGGTTCGAGGCGAATCGCTGGGTCGTCACCGCGCCCGACGAAGCGCAGCTCGCGGCCGTTCGTACCGAGCTCGGCCTTCCAGCCGGCGCACCGGTGCCGCTCGTCGTCGGCGTTGGATTTCCCGAGACCGCGTTCTCGTCGGGCCTCCATGACGAACCGGTCGCGGCGATCAAGACCATATGGCTCGGCGAGGCCGCGGACAACCCGGTGCTCGTCACCGATCCTGCGGAGCTGACCGACATCGTGGTCGCACCGCTGACCGACGTCCCGCTCTTCGTCGACGTCGGCGCGGAAGATGACGTCAACTGGCTGACCTCGTGCGGCACGATGCACGACTTCGATCTGCCCCAGTCGTATCTCCGCGTCGAGCTCGAGGATCCGCAAGCGGGCGATCTCGCCGTCGTCGTGCGGACCGAGCTTGGCGGCGTCGCCTGGCGCTTGTGGTCCGTCCGCGCCGAGTGACGTCCGACGTCGGTGCTCGTCGCTAGAAAACTTGCCAGCGACCCGCCGCGCATCCGAAGATCACCGAGAC
>JAYUYE010000346.1:0-1767 GCA_043752985.1 Myxococcales bacterium | reverse complement strand
ATGGCCGGCTCGTCGAGGTCGAGATCGGGTGCGCCGATGCGCAGTTCCTGTTCGAGCGCGCGACCATCGATCCGTCCCGGCTCTATGTCGGCATCGAGATCCGCGAGGACTTCACGCTGCTCGTCAACAAGCGGGCAAAGCGCGACGGCCTACCGGTGCACGCGGTGTTCTGCCACGCGCAGCTCCACATCAAGGAAGTGTTCGCCGCTGGCTCGGTCGAGCGCGTCTACGTCAACTTCCCTGATCCGTGGTTCAAGAAGCGGCACCACGTTCGCCGTATGGTGGATCCCGCGCTCGCCGACCAGATCGCTCACGTGCTGCGCCCCGGCGGTGAGCTGTTCTTTCAGACTGACGTCTGGGACATCGCACTCGACGCGATGGACACGTTCGATTCCGACGACCGGTTCGGCAACGCGTCGGGCGAGTGGAGCTTCTGGAAGCAGGGCAATCCGTACGGCGTTCGCTCGTGGCGCGAGCAGAATGCCGAGGAGACCGGCTTGGCGATCTGGCGGATCATGTATCGCCGCGCGTGACGCTCGACGCTGGCGGCCGAGGCGCTGGCGCAGCTTGTCCTTGCCGGCCGCCGCTCCGGTCTAGCTCGGGTTCGGATCCATCAGCGTCGCCTGCTTGATCTTGTCGAGGCGGAACTGGCGGTCGTTGCCGGTCTCGAGATCGGTGCAGTTGAGCAGCGTGACCTGGCGATCGAACACGAGGCTGCGGATCCGCACGAGCCGTGGCGTCCGCTCCCAGGCCTTCTTCTCGTAGACGATGCGCAACGCGCGCGACTCGAACCACGCGGTCTCGATCGCATCGCGAACGGAAGCGGGAATCGGCAGGGCAGGGACACCGATCAGCTGGAGCTCGCCGACCAGCGTCAAGAGCTCGCGCTGTGCCGAGGTCGAGAGCGCTGCGCGGACCTTGTCGGCCGCCTTCTCGATCGCCTGCGGGAACGGCATCAACCGCTGCTCGATCGCGAGGCGGGACAGGGCGATCAGGAGCGCGGCTTCGCGGGCGGTGAAGTTGATCGGTGGCAGCTGGTAGCTCTTGTCGAGTGCGTAGCCGCCACCGCGGCCGCGGTCCGCGCGGATCGGCATCCCGGCGTCCTGCAGCGCGGCGAGATCTCGGTAGATCGTGCGGAGCGTGACGCCGAACCGGTCGGCAAGCTGCTGCGCGGTGACACCGGTGCGGCGGGCGCGCAGCGCCTCGGCCAAGGCGAACAGCCGCGTCTTTCTTTTCATGAGCGAGCTTCCCGCATACAAACCTGACAGAAGGCTGTCACCAGGAGGGCTCAAGGTCCAGTTCGAAAGGGCAAATGACCGTGACCACGCAACCTACTTCGAGCGCCCCCAGGAGCATCGTCAACTGGTTCGAGATCCCCGTGACGAACCTGGAGAAAGCGAGGTCGCTGTACGAGGCGCTGCTCGACACGAAGCTTCCGGTCTCGGACTTCGGCGGCATTCCGCACGCGGTGATCAGCAACTCGGACGCGTCGTGCACGAGCGGCGCCCTGGTCACGGATCCCGCGCGGCCACCTCAGCGCGGCAGCGGCACGGTGATCTACTTCAACGCGACGGACGGCGTAGCGCGGTGTCTGTCGCGCGCGGTCGAGGCTGGCGCGAAGGTCGTCCAGCCGCGGACCGAGATCGGACCGCATGGAGCGATTGCGTTGATCGAGGACTTTGACGGCAACGTGATCGGCCTCCACGAGAATCCGGCAGTCTGACCATGAGGCGACGAGCCGACGACGTCGAACGCCGCAAGGCCGCC
>JAYUYE010000345.1:0-4707 GCA_043752985.1 Myxococcales bacterium | reverse complement strand
CGCGTGTAGTCGACCGCGACCTCGATGTGGAAGTGGTCGTGGTGGGAGACCGGATCGTTCTTGGGCGTCAGCAGGACGCGAAACGTATTACTCGCACTGACCGCCGCCTCGACCGCGAGCAGAAGCGGATCACCGGTCGGGTAGTCCTTCTCGACGTTCGCCTCGCGACCCGTCTCGTCGGTCATCGACACGATGTCCATCGCGATGCCGAGCGCGTGGCGCGACAGGATGTTCTTGGTCTCGCCGTTGACCCGGACATTCGTCCACCGGTAGATGCTGCCGAATTTCACGCTACGCACGCCCGCCGCATAGAGGTCGGGACCGAAGTGGTGAAGTGCGAGGGCGAACTGGCAGTCGAGCTTGTGCGGGCCCTGGCGGTACGCGCTGGTGTACGAGATGCCGCCAAGGCTCATCGTGCCGTCGTCATCGGCGATGGTCAGCGCGGCGACGATCCGACCCTCCGGCTTCGCTGCTTTCCAGACGACACCCGCCTCGTCGAGCTCGGCCTTGCAGGCCGTCTCCGCCGCGAGCATTTGCGCGCTGGGCGGCCACACGTAGCCGTGCGGCATGTTGTCGGTGCGGCGTAGGCTCGACTTCGAGGGCGTCCGCGAGACGAGCTTCTTCCGTGACTTCTTGGTCTTCTTCTTCTTCTTCGATTTCTTGGTCTTGGCCTTCGCCTTCGACTTCCTTGTCGTGGCTTCGACCTTGGACCTCGTCGTCGTGGTCTCCGCTGCCGACGGCGCGGGGGCATACGCCACTCCCGCTGCGATCATCAGTGCGAGGAGGGGCCGCAGCGACATCCCAGGAACCTTAGCAGGTAGGCTCGCCCGATGGACCTTGAACTTCGCGAGGCGCTCGCCCTCTCCGAGGACCGCGAGCCCGCGATCGCTCAACTTCTACCCGGCAGCGAAGATCACGATTACTACCGCACCCTGCGCGCACAACATGCAGGCGCGCTCGACGATGCGGACAAGCTCATCAACGCCTGGCCCGAGCGCCACGGTGAATCAGAACGGTATCGCCGCTTGCAGCTGCGACAGCTACTGCTGCGCGTGACCGGCGACACGCCCGATCGCGTCACCGACAAAGTTCGCGACTGGTTCGGTGTCAGTCACTGGCACGAAGCAGAGGCCGAGACGGTCGATCCGTTGCGGCCGACCCGCGTCGCGCCCGAGACCTTCGACGGTGCCAAGCTCTTGCAGCAGGCCGTCGACCACGACTCGAACCTCTCGCAGGTCACCGACGAGGGTCTCTACGAGCTCCTCGACCGCGATCTCGATCCTGCGCGGCGCCGCGTCCTGCTCGGCCGGATTGGCCACACGGCACACCCCGCGCTCGTCGAGCTGGTCGCGCGCGACCTCGATGCGAAGCAGAGCGGCGGCTTCGGCTCGCTGCCGATTCATGATCAGCTGACGCGCGAGCAGCTCCTTGCCCTCGGTGGTATTCGCCCAGAGCTTCGTGGCCACATCGGCTGGGTCTCGGCGGTGATCAAGCGAATGACGCCACCGCCGGCGAGCGTCGACCTCGAGCTCGATCGCGAGCTCCGCCACGCGTACCTCCTCGCGCTGTGGGGCTTCATTGCGGATCTGCCCGACGCGATCAACTCGCTCAAGGCGCACGTGCTGTGGCACTTGCTCGACACCCATCGTCGCCTGGGCCTGCCGCCCGACAGCCGGCTCGTCGTCGCCTATCTCCAGCTGCCGCGGTCCGCGAGCTACATGCCGAGCGATTACATCGAGCGCGTGCACCGGGATAACGTTGCGCAGCTCGGCTCGGACTTCCGCGCCGTCACCGGACTTCCGCTGGCCGGCGATGACGAGCAGCTCGTCCGCGATCTGATCGCGGGCAACCTCGACACGGCGGAGCAGTTTGCCCGCTGGATCGATCGGCGGTGGCTCGACACGGAGATCGCGACCGCACGGCTTCTCCACGGAGCCGGCGATCCGGATCGCGCGACGCTCACGCTCGGCCCGGCGCGCGCCGCCGCACTGCGCGAGCGAATCGAGCTCGCCTGGTGCCCGCACAACCCGACGCGGTTCGGGAGCGACGACGTCGTCGTGCTCGAAGCCGACGTCAAGCACGTGCCCGAGCTCGTCGTCAAAGTGTTCCGGATCGATCCACTCGCTTACTTTCAGAAGCAGAAGCGCGAGGTCGGTCCCGATCTCGATCTCGACGGGCTCGCGGCAAGCCACGAGCAACTCCTGCGATTCACCGAGCCTGCAGTCCGTCGCGTGCGCAGGCGCATCGAGCTCCCGATGTGCGCGCGGCCGGGTACGTACGTCATCGATCTGATCGGCAACGGGATGTCGAGCCGCGCGGTGATCCAGAAAGGCCGACTGCGGCACATGATGCGGATCGGCCCCGCGGGTCACTCGGTGACGATCGTCGACGAGGCGGGCCATGCACGACCCGACGCACGCGCGTGGATCGGCGATCGCGAGTACATCCCCGACGACAAGGGTTCGTTCATCGTCCCATTCTCGACGGCACCGGGCCGGACGCCTGCCCTGCTGTGGGCCAGCGACATCGCGACCGTGCAGGACATCGCGCTCCATCGCGAGGTCTATACGCTCGCGACGACGATCCTCATCGACCGCCAGTCGCTGACGGCCGGTCGGCCAGCGCGCGCGATCGTGCGAGCCGAGCTGACGAACAATGGCGCTCCGATCTCGCTCGCCGCGATCAAGCGCCCGACGTGGAACGTCACGCTGACGGACGCGCAGGGCGTCGCGACGACGAAGTCCCTGCCGCTCGTGCTCGACGACGTCGAGGCCGCGGTCCTCGAGTGGCCGATGGGCGACGATACCGTCCAGGTCGCGATCGCGATCCGCGGCACCGTCGAGGTTCGCAGCGAGCAGCGCGAGCAGGAGCTCTCCGACTCTCGGTCGTTCGAGGTCGGATCGATTCACCGCACCGCATCGATCGAGGCGCTGTTCCTCGCCCGGACGAGTGGCGGGTTTGTCATCTCGGCGCTCGGCAAGTCGGGCGAGCCGCGCACCCAGCGGCCGGTCACGGTCGGCGTGACTCACCGCTGGTCGCGCATGCAGCTCAACCTCGAGCTCGCGACCGACGAACACGGCCGGATCGAGCTCGGCGCGCTGCCCGGCATCTCCCGGATCACCGCGACGCTCGGCGCCGCGAGCCAGAGCTGGTGGGTCGAAGATCACCTCGGCGCGCTCGAGATCCAGGCCGCTGCGGGCAAGGACGTCGTGATCCCACTGTCACCGAGCCGCACCGCCGTGGAGGTGATCCGCCGGATGTCACTCGTCCAGACCAATGGCGTACCCGTCAGTCACCCGCAGGTCACGCTCGTCGCGCTCGAGGACAGCATTCTGGTCCGCGGCCTGCGCGCCGGTGAGTACCAGCTGCGCGCGGCGGGCGTCGCGCAGGTCACGATCACCGTGTTCGATGTGCGGATCGAGATCCGCAACGTCGCGTTCACGGCGCACGAGATCGGCGAGCTGTCGCGCGCCGCGCCTTCGATCATCGAGCTGACCGCGACCGATGCGGTGCGGATCAAGCTCCGCGATCCGAGCGCGCGAACCCGCGTCCACGTGATCGCGACGAAGTTCGTGTCCTCGCTGCTCGCGTTGCCGTGGATCGGATCGCGCGCCGTGGGCCGGCGAACCGATCGACCGCGCGGTGCGATCTACGTGTCAGGGCGTGAGCTTGGCGACGAGTATCGGTACATCCTCGATCGCCGCGGCGCGAAGCGCTATCCGGGCCTGCTCCTCGATCGTCCCGGCCTGCTGCTCAATCCATGGTCGCGGCGCACGACCACGACGGATATCGCCCACGCCCGTGCCGGTGGCGCATTCGCCCCTGCGCCGCCGCGCAGCCAGGCTTACGGTGCGTCCGCCGGTGGGCGGGGTGGAAAGGGAGGTGGCAGCGGCGGCGAAGAGGCGTTCGCGAGCTACGACTTCCTCGGTGGTCCAGCGGTCGTCCTGACAAACCTGGTCCCCGATGAGACGGGCACCGTCACCGTCCCGCTCGCCGAGCTGGGAGACGCGTCGTCGGTCACCGTGCTCGTCGATGACCCAGCGGGTGCGATGGTGCGTCACGTGATGCTCCCCGAGAAGCCGCTCGCGCCTCGCGATCTGCGGCTCCGCGTAGCTCTCGATCCCGCGCGCCACGCGACGCAGCGAAAGGTGATCAAGCCGCTGCGTGCGGGCGAGCGCCTGGTGATCGAGGACCTCGCGACCGCGAAGGTCCACCTCGTCGACAGCCTCGAGCGCGCACACAGCTACCTGCTCGCGCTGCGCGACGAGCCGCTGCTCCGCGAATTCTCGTTCGTCACGAACTGGCACGAGCTGCCGGATCACGAGCGGCGCGAGCGCTACAGCAAGCACGCGTGCCACGAGCTGCACCTCTTCCTCTACTTCAAGGACCGTCCGTTCTTCGACGCGGTGATCGCGCCATACCTCGCTCACAAGCGGACCAAGACCTTCCTCGATCACTGGCTGCTCGGCTCGGATCTCACGCCGTACATCGAGCCGGCCGCGCTTGCGCGCCTCAACGCACTCGAGCGCGCGCTGCTCGTACGCCGCGTGCCGGCGGGAGCGGCGATCGGTCGGATCCTCGGCGATCAGGTGACGGTCCTGCCGCCCGATCCCGCGCTCGACACGCGACTCATCGACGGCCTGATCGGCGCCTCCACGCTCGATGCCGACGATGCGATCTCCGCGGCGAAGAATGAGGCCTACGAGA
>JAYUYE010000344.1:0-11124 GCA_043752985.1 Myxococcales bacterium | reverse complement strand
AGTTCGTGACGACCGCGACCCATCAGGTCGGCGACATCCTCGGCAAGAGCGCGGTGATCCGCGACGTCTGGAAGCAGATCGGCGCCGTGTCGACGACGCGCGCGCCGGTCCTGATCGCGGGCGAGTCCGGGACCGGCAAGGAGCTGGTCGCGCGCGCGATCCACATGGCCTCCGCCGATCGCGAGCGGCCGTTCATCGCCGTCAACTGCGCGGCACTCGCCCCAGGTGTGCTCGAGAGCGAGCTGTTCGGCCACGTCAAGGGAGCGTTCACCGGGGCGGTCGCGGATCGCCCCGGTCGGTTCGAGCTCGCCGCGAAGGGCACGTTGTTTCTCGACGAGGTTGCCGAGATCCCGCACGAGCTCCAGGCCAAGCTGCTGCGCGCGCTCCAGGAGCGGACGTTCGAGCGCGTTGGCGACGGCAAGACGCTGCACCTCGAGGCGCGCGTGATCGCTGCGACGCACCGCGACCTCGCGCAGATGGTTGCGAAGGGAACGTTCCGCGAGGATCTCTACTACCGGCTCCGCGTCGTCGAGATCACACTGCCTCCGCTCCGCGATCGGCCGGGCGACATCCCGATCCTCATCGACGGTCTGCTCGGCAAGATCAACCAAGACCTGGGCAAGGACGTTCGCTACGTCACGCCGGTCGCCCTCGCCCGCCTCACCGCGTACGCCTGGCCCGGCAACGTCCGCGAGCTCGAGAACATGCTGAGCCGCGCGGTCGTGCTCGCGAAGAGCGACGTCCTCGACGAGACGCTGCTGCAGTTCGGAGCCACCGCACCGAGCGCCGCGACCGCCGGGGTCGAGGCCGACGCCGCGGGCTCGTTGCCCACGCTGCGCGAGATCGAGCGCAGCTATATCGCGCGGGTGATCGTGCACGCCGAGTGGAACAAGCGCCGCGCGTGCGCGATCCTCGACATCAGTCGGCCGACGCTCGATCGCAAGATCGAGGAGTACGGCCTGCGGAAGGAGGACCCGTCGTGAACGCCGGCCTGATCCCGCTCGCGATCTCCATGGTCGGCCTCGCATACGCAGCGCTCGTGCTGCGCGGCGCCCCCCGGCGCGACAACCTGATATTCGGCCTGCTCACGTTGACGGATGCCGCGATGACCGCGTGGCGCGGGCTGAACGTCCTCACCGGGGGCTCGATCACCGCACGGGGCGTCATGGTGCCGTGCACGATCGGCACGATCATCCTCGCGATGCTGACGCTCGAGTTCATCGCCGGGTTTCCGCGCGGCCGAGCGATGTCGTGGAGATGGCGAATCCCGATGCTGGTCTGGGGCGTCGGCGCTCTCACGTTCTCGACCGTCGAGTCGCGCGGCCCGTGGGGACCGAACACGTACCTCGAGCTGTTCTTCTTCCTGCCGATGACCGTGATGATCTTCGTCGCGGGCGGCTTCGCCTACCGCCGGACCACGCAGCGCGACGCTCGCATCGTGATCGGCGTGCTGTGGTTTCGCTGGGCGTTCGGCTTCGCCGCCTACTTCGTCGGACCGCTGCTCGGAATCTTCAGCGCTGCGGTGTGGGCCGAGACCACGGTGGCGACCACGATCAGCTTCGTCGTGATCGGCACCGCGGTGCTACGCACGGAGCTGTTCTCGCTGCGCTCTGCTGCAGCAGAGGTCGTCTTGATCGCGACGATCGCCTTGGTCGTGATGCTCGGCACCGGTGGGGCGATCGCGGCGACGCTGACCTACGTCGAGCCCGGGCCGCTCCAGTACCTCGCGCTGTTCGGCTCCGCGCTCGTCCCGCTCGCGCTGACCGCGGTCGGCTTTCTGCTGTACCCGCGGGTCGAGCGCAGGGTCCTCGCCGGTCTCGACGAGCGCCGCGCACGTCGCCTCGGCGTTCAGGGGGATCGGATTCCTGCCGATGCGACCGCGGCGATCGCCGAGGCCGCGAAGCGCATCGCCACGATCGCTGATGGTGCCAGGGTCCGCTGGCTCGCCGCCGGGGAGGTTCCTGAGGCCCTCGCACTCAAGCTCGTCGACGATCTTCCGCTGCGCCGCGACGATCAGCCCGAGCTCCCCGCGTGCTTCATCGTGCCGGCACTCGGAGCCGACCGCACGCTGGTCGGTGCGTTCTACATCGACGACGGCACGATCGATCGAGACACGTATCTCGTGGCCCGTGACCTGGCGGCTCGCGTCGCGCTCGCAGTCGAGCGAGCGGATGCCGTGTCCGCGCTCGAGGATGCGCGCCGCCTCGCTGCGCTGGGCCAGTTCGCCGCCGCGATCGCCCACGACATTCGCACGCCGCTGACCAGCATCTCGCTCAACGTCCAGATCCTGCGTCGCAAGCTGCAGCTCTCCGATGACGATCGCGAGCACCTCGACATCGCGCTCGAGGAGCTTGCTCGCCTCGACAAGTCTGTCGCCGAGATCCTCGACTTCGCGAAGCCAGTGAAGCTGACCGCCGAGGACATCGACGTCGGCGATCTCCTGGAGGCTGCGGCGAAGGGCTTGTCACCTGTGCTGTCGGAGCGCGGCGTCGCTCTACGCTACGAGCCGTCATCGACGCTGACCATCCACGGCGATCCACAGCGACTGCGGCAGGTGCTGGTCAACCTCGTCGGAAACGCGGCGGACGCATCGAAGCCCGGCGCCGAAGTCACGCTGCGTGCGACGCCTGCCAACGACGGTCAGATCGCCATCGAGATCGAGGACCGCGGTCGCGGCATCGGCGCCGAGGACCTGCCGCGGATCTTCGAGCCGTTTTTCACGACGCGTCCCGACGGCACGGGCCTCGGCCTCGCGATCTGCCACAAGGTCGTACGCGCGCACGGCGGTGACATCCGGGTCCGCTCGATCGTCGGTGAGGGCTCGACCTTCACCGTCATGCTCCCCGCGGTCTAGCGAACAAGGTCGCGCTGGCCTCGCCGGTCCTCGTCGGCACCGCCGACCTCGGATTCTGCGTCGGGCTGTGGCGACCAGGATCACGCCGGCCGAGTCGAGGAGAAACGCTGGAACGAAACGTTGCCGGGTAACGGGCCGTTACTGCGGGGTCGCTTCCAACCTGTTGACTTCACTCGAATAGAGCCCGGCACACCGCGTGCTGTTTCCGGCTCCATGTGGACGCTGGCTCGCAAGCTCCTGCTGCACGATCGACTGCGGTTCGCGGTGGCGATCGCCGGCGTGTCGGTCTCGGTGATGCTGGTCCTCGTCCAGGTCGGTCTTTACTACGGGTTCATGGATACCGCGTCGTCGATCATCGACGCGAGCCGCGCGGACCTCTGGGTCGGCAAGAAGAGCAACGAGTCGTTCGAGTTCGCGACGCCGTTCGACGAGCGCACCTATTACAAGGTGGCGTCGGTCCCGGGCGTCGAGCGCGCCGAGCGCGTGCTCATGAACTTCGCGCAGTTCAAGCTCGCGAATGGTGGTGACCTCGGCGTGCAGGTCGTCGGTGTGGATCGGGTGCCTGGAACGCAGCCGCTCCTCGCGCCATGGAACGTGATCGCCGGCGATCCGGATCGGCTGCGCGAGGCCGGTGCGATCGTCGTCGACCGCAGCGAGTACTCGAAGCTGATGATCGATCGCATCGGTCATCGCACCGAGGTCTCGGGCGTGCGCGCCGAGGTGGTCGCGATGACCTCGGGCATCCGCTCGTTCACGACGTCACCGATCGTGTTCACCGATATCCGCACCGCGCGCAGCTACCTGCCGCAGCTCGGCGCCGAGCCGGTGACGTTCGTGCTCGTCAAGGTGGCCGCCGATGTCGACATCGCGGCTGTCCAGGCGCGGATCGATGCGCTGCCGCACCTCGCCGCGTACACGACGAAGCAGATGTCGATGCGCACGCGCTCGTACTGGTCGAGCCGCACCGGCGTCGGCGCGGGCTTCTTCACCACGGCGGTGCTCGGCGTCATCGTCGGGTTCGTCGTCGTCGGGCAGATCCTGTACAGCGGCACGCTCCAGTACATCCGCGAGTACGGCACGCTGAAGGCGATGGGCGCGAAGAACAGCGCCGTCATCAAGGTCATCCTGTCGCAGGCAATGATCTCCGCCGCGCTCGGGTTCGCCGCCGGCGCGCCGCTCGCGATGGGCATGCGCGCCGCCATGAAGGGCGCGAACTTGACGGTCGCGCTGTCGCCAGAGCTGTACGGCGTGACGCTCGTGATCACCGCGGTGATGTGCGCGTTCGCTGCGCTGCTGTCGATCGTCAAGGTGCTTCGCCTCGACCCCGCATCTGTCTTCAAAGCGTAGAGGAGAATCCGATGACCGCTGCTCTCGCACTATCCGAATCCCTCCCGGCGACGCGCGTCTCCGACGGTGTTCTCGCGCGCATGATCGGAATCGGCAAGACCTACGGCGCCGGCGAGACCGCCGTGACGGCACTCGCGAACGCGACGCTCGACATCCGCGCCGGCGAGGTGACGCTGATCGAGGGCCCGTCGGGCTCCGGCAAGACCACGCTGATCTCGATCCTCGGTCTCCTCCTCACGCCGACGACCGGCGAGGTCTGGATCGAGGGCAAGAACGTCGCAGGTCTCGGCGAACGCGCCCTGCCCGGTCTGCGCGCACGCAACTTCGGATTCGTGTTCCAGGGCTTCAACCTGTTCCCCGCCCTCACCGCGATCGAGAACGTCGCGATCGCGATCCAGATGAAGGATCCGCGCGCGAAGAAGCCGAAGGACGAAGCACGCCGGCTGCTCGAGCTCGTCGGCCTCGGGCCGCGAATGAATCACCTCCCCGCGGATCTCTCGGGAGGCCAGAAGCAGCGCGTCGCGATCGCCCGCGCACTCGGCGGCAACCCGCCGATCCTGATCGGTGACGAGCCCACCGCTGCGCTCGATACCAAGACCGCACTCTCGGTGATGGAGCTGTTGCGCGAGCTCGCGAGCAGCGACGGCCGCGCGGTCGTTGTCGTCACCCATGACCCCCGTCTCGAGCGGTTCGCCGACCGTGTCGTCCGCGTCGAAGACGGTCTGATCCAGTCGATCGATGCAAGGAGCACCCCATGAGCAAGCTGCGCTACTTTCTGCTGTCCCTTCCGCTCGCCGCGGGCGCCTACCTGTGGTTCGGTCGCGAGACGCAATCGGCGTCTGCCCAGCCAGAGGTCGCGCACCCCGCGGTCCTCGTTGCACCCGGCCGCGTCGAGCCCATGCGCGATGCAGTGAGGCTCGGCTTCGAAGTCCAGGGCCGGATCGTCGTGATCGAAGTCGACGAGGGTGATGCGGTCAAGGCGGGTCAGGTGATCGCACGCCTCGACGACAGGCTTGCACGAGCGCGGGTCACCGCGAGCGAAGCCGGGCTCGCGCAAGCCAAGGCGCGCTACCTGTTCGCACGCCGCGGACCGCGCAACGAGGATCTCGCTGCCGCGCGCGCCGAGGCGGATGCCGCTGCTGCCGCCGCCGAACATCGTGGTGTCGAAGAGGCGCGCACGCAGCGGCTCGGTGAGGTGGGCGCGGTTGCGACTGCTGCCGTCGATGCCGATGGTGCGGCCGCGCGCGTCGCGAAGGCACAAGCGGACGCGGCGACCGCGCGGTACCAGTCGCTCGCTCGCGGCACCCGCACCGAACAGATCGAAGAGGCAGCTGCCGCGATCGCACTCGCTCGGTCAGAGCTCGATGCCGCGAAGGTCACGCTCGACCAGACCGTACTGCGTGCGCCGAGTGACGGAATGATTGTCCGCCGCACCGCCGAGGTCGGTTCGATCGTCAGCCTCACGGTACCTGCGCCGGTCGTCACGCTCGCTGACCTTCGCCAGCTCCAGATCCGTGCGGAGATCGACGAGGCAGACCTCGCCGCCATCACGCTCGGCCAGGTCGCCTATGCAACGGCCGACGCCTACGGCGACCAACAGTTCCCGGTCCGGATCTCCAGGATCACGCACGAGCTCGGCCGCAAGACAGTGCGCGATGACGATCCCCGTGCTCGTGTCGACACGCGGGTACTCGAGGTGATCGCGACCTTTGCGGGTCCGCCGGGCGCAGAGCTGCCGCTGGGCCTGCGCATGTCGGTGCACATCGCTAAGTGATCCGTCGCATCGAGCCGAAGGGCGAGACGGGGTAGAGTCCGGTCATGGTGCGGGACAGGATGGCTACGGTCGCGATCATCGCGGTGTTCATGGTCGGTTGTGGGTTTGATCTGGCGGTGACCGCGGATGGGGGACCGGTCGATGTCCCGGACATCGATGCCACCCCTCTGCCGACCGTTGGCTTCGCCCAGCCGTCGATGACCCAGGACGAGACCTCCGGGCTGCTGATGATCGAGGTAACCCTCGCCGCGGGTGCGACCGGCGAGGTCAGGGTGCCGTTCACGTTCAGCGGCAGCGCGACCATCGATGACGACTACATGGCGACGCCCGGGATGCTGACCTTCGCGCTCGGCGAGACCTCGAAGTCGATCCCCGTGATGATCATTGCCGACCAGGTCGCTGAAGGCCCCGAGTCGATCGCGATCACGCTGGGCACGCCGACCGGAGCCATGCTGGGAGCCGCCACCCACACGATCGAGATCGGTGCGAACACGTTGGCCCGCGTCAACCTGGGGACCGCGACGAGCATGGTCGACGAAGCCATGGCGGTGACGCTCACGCTGTCGCTCGACAAGGCGGCGAATGGCCCCACGACCGTGGCCTACACCGTGACCGGCGGGACGGCTCAGGGCTCGGGCACGTTCGCTGATTACACGCTCGCCGCTGGCGTCGTGAGCTTCCCGACGGGCAGCACGGTGCAGACGCTGCCGCTCGGCGTCGTCAACGATTCCCGCGACGAGCTCGACGAGACGCTGACGATCACGCTGACGACGTCCACCGGCGTCGTGATCGGGACCACGGCTCCGACGCAGGTCCATACGATCGTCGATGACGATGCAGTCCCCGCGGTTCGGTTCGGGCAGGCGTTATCGACGATGACCGAGGGCGACACCGGCACGACGCAGGTCACGCTCGACGTCACGCTGTCTGCGGCGAGTGGTCGGACGATCGTGGTCCCGTTCTCCGTCGTCATGGTGAGTACGACTGCGACCAATCCGGCTGACTACACGCTCGTCGGGTCGACGCTCACCTTCGTCGAAGGCGTGACGAGCATGGCGATCATCGTGAACGTCGTCGGAGACATCACCAGTGAGCCCACCGAAGAGCTATTGCTCGCGATCCAGGCACCGACGGACGGCTCTGCCACGCTCGGCCCTCAGTCGACCCGGCGCCTGGTGATCAACGACAACGATCCGTGGTGCCAGGGGACCGGGAACTTTCGGGTGTGTTACCCGACCCTGCCGACCGCGACGGTCGTGCTGCCGGCCACCATCAACACCTCGAGCGGAGCACCCTGCGCTGCCGACCAGCCCACGGGGTGGAGCGGTCAGGGACAACCGGGCGCGTGCTTCGTGCTTGGAACGAGCATCACGATGACCGGGACCACGATCGTGACTGGATCGCGTCCGCTCGTGCTCGTCGCGAGCCAGGACATCGCGATCAGCCAGACTCTCGACGCCGCGGCTCACGTGGGAGTCGCGGGTCCTGCTCCAGGTGCGCCGTTCTCGTCGTGCCCGGCCTTCCTCACGACGCCGGGCGGGACCAACGGCGCCGGTGGCGGCGCGGGCGCCACGTTCATGACCCAGGGTGGCAACGGTGGCACCGGTGACGGCGGTACCGCGAATCCAGCGGGCATCGCTCCGGGCGCGAGTGCTGCTCCGATGGTCTTGCGCGCGGGCTGCCACGGCCAGCTCGGCGGGACCAGCGGCAACACCGCCGGCGTTGCAGGCGCGGCCGGTGGTGTCGTCTACCTCCTCGCGGGGGGCACGATCGTGATCAACGGCGCGATCAACGTCTCCGGATCCGCGGGACGTGGCGGCGGAAACTTCACCGGCGGCAGCGGCGCGGGATCCGGCGGCATGATCTGGCTGAACGCGACGACGATCAATGCGACCGGCGGAAGGTTGATGGCGAATGGCGGCGGCGGCGCGGGTGGTGGCGACATGAGTGCGAGCGGTAGCGATGGCAGCGATGCGGCGCTCTCCATGTCCCAGACGCCGGCGTTGGGCGGCCCGTCGAACGGTGCTGGTGCGGCTGGTGGGACCGGCTTCGCGGGTTCGACGCCAGCGGCAGCGGCCGCGGCCGGTGGTGGCAACAAGGGCGGCGGCGGCGGCGGTGGTGGCGGCGGTTACATCAAGGCGAGCGCGGCGCTGACCGGTGCAGCCGGCGTCAGCGCCGGCCTTGTCCAGGCGCCCTAACGGCGCAGCTTCGCGAGAAACACCTCCGCGGCGGTGCTCAGCGCCTCCGCGAGCAGGCGGAACTCCGGGAGTCGCGCCGACGACGTTCGCCACGCCAGCCCGAGCGTACGGCCGGGAATGGGTGCGGCAAAGGAGGCCAGCTCGATCGGCCCACGCGACTGGACGAGTGCGGACGCCGCAGCCTCCGGCAGGAGCGTGATACCGAGCCCGCCCGCGACCATCTGGACGAGCGTCGGCAGGCTCGTGCCGCGAACTTCCATCGACTCGACGGCACCGCCGCGCTCGCAAACCGCCAGCGCTTGATCCCGGAGACAGTGGCCGTCCTCGAGGAGGAGCACCTTCTCGTCATCGAGATCGCGATCGTGAATCCTGCCGCGCTTCTTGGTCAGCGCGGAGCCACGCGGCGCAGCGACGAGGAACGCCTCGCGCGCGAATGCGGTCGTGGTGAAGTCACCGGGGACGGGAAGTGCGAGCATCGCGACGTCGAGCTGGCCGCTGCCGAGCTGGGTGAGCAGCCGAGCTGTTTGATCCTCGCGCAGGATCAGCTCGAGTCGCGGGAACCGGCTACGCACGCTCGGCAACAGTGCCGGTAACCAGTACGGAGCGACCGTAGGAATCACGCCAAGCCGCAGTGGACCGACCAGCGGCTCACCGCGCCGGCGCGCCGCATCCGTGACGGTATCGATCGCGACCAGAGCCTCGCGGGCTCGGCCCACGATGTCCTCACCCGCTGGCGTGATCAGCACGCTGCGCCGATCGCGCTCGAACACCTGAACGCCAAGCAGCGCCTCGACGCACTGGATCTGCACGGTCAGCGCCGGTTGCGAAATCCCGAGCGCGGTCGCGGCCCGCCGGAAGCTTCCGTGGTCCGCGATGGCAACCACGCTCTCGAGCTGGCGAATCGTGGGACGTTGCATTGATAGCCAATGCTTATCACATTCCCTGCATCACGCACTTTACCTATCAGGAGGAGGGGCGCGATCCAGGCTGGCCGCGGATCGAGCGCACGATCCACGCGATCAGTCCGACGCCGAGCAGAGCAGTCAGCGCGAACACCGGGAAGCCCGCCGCCTCGAGGGCAGCCGCGCGAGGTGCCTCGATCGCGGCGAGCCGCGGCGCCTCGCGCACCACGACTGCGGCGATCAATGCGGCGGTACCGGCGCCCGTCACGAAGCTGAGCCCTGCCCCGTCTGGAGCTCGCCAGGTCCAGGCCCACCCGATCAGCTCCGCGGCGACCGCCCCGACCAAGACGTAGAGCCAGCCGTGGGCCGCCGAGATCACGGCGGCATCCGCGGCGACGAGCAACCCGATCGCGAGCGCGCTGACGATCCGACCGCTGATCGCGATCACCGCGAGCCTACGACGATCCGGTGCGGCAGCCCACCACGCGGCCAGTGTCGCGAACAGCGTGGCCATTGCGCCGAGCCACAACAGCAGGCGCGGCAACACACCTGACTGCGCGTAGAACCGATCGCCGGCCGCATACATCGAGCGCCACGCGGGCTGGTCCTGCATCACCAGGTGGAGCTCGCTCCACGACCAGGCGACGAACGTGAAACACACGAGCGCGATGGCGAGCGCCACCCGGCGCCAGCGCATCACACCCGTCGCCTTCGCGAGGTAGAGCGCGTAGAACCCGACGATCAGCGCGGGCACCACCGCTCCCCAGCGCGGGCCGAGCAACAGGTTCGCCGTGTAGAACTGCCGCTGATAGAGGAGCTGGAGGAACAGGAGCGGCGCAACGCCCGCAGTGATTCCGAGCCCCAGCATGAACGGCAACAGATCGCGCGCCCGCTCCGCGATTGGATCCTCCCGGCGGCGAAGCGCCTGGACGAGCGCGTACGCGGTGCCCGCGACCACATACGAGATCAGCACGACGTGGAGCGCGAACGTGACGAGGTAGAGCGCGAGCCACACGGACGGCGCGCTGCCCGTGAACGGCCACATCACGGTCGCCCGCCCGCCGTGGTGCCGACCTCGTCGAGCCACTTCGCGATCTGGGCGAGCGTGGTCGGATCCCCGCTCGTCGGCCACTTCGGCGGCGTGGCCGCGCCCTCCCAGCGCAGGAGTTGCACCATCGCCTCGACGTCCTCTGCGTTCCCGGCGAACGGCGGCATGAACGCCTTGGTCCGCTGGAGCTTCGCGATGTTGAGGCGGAGCTGGTCGTCGGTCCACGTCCGCGTCAGCTCGACGGTCGCATTCGCACCGTGCAGCGTGTGGCAGGCATCGCACAGCGCGCGGTGAACCTTCGCGCCGCGGCGAAGCTGCGCCGTGGGATAGCGTGCCTCGTCGCGTAGCGGATACGGATCGTGCGTGGTGGCTCCCTGCGCGCGCAGGGTCGCGACCTCGTCGGGCGTGATCGACGTCGAGTACAGGACGCCGCGCACCGTGTACGGCTTGCGCGCGCCTTCGCGCACGAACTCCCCCGCGGCAGTTGCACCAAAGGCGAGCGCGAGCAGGAGCGTGGCGGTCGCCCCGTTGATGTAGAGCTTCTTGAGGAGCAGGCCGACGACCACGTAGCCGCCGATCAAGGTCGAAGCACCCGCCGCAACACCGACGAACATCGTCATCGGCATGCTGCCGCCCATCAGCCATTGCCGGCTGTCCGCGGGAATCACCGCCGCGAACCACAAGGCGAACACCGGCATCGCCGCCATGGGTGCAGCGAATCGCGACGCGCGGCGAATCAGCGCGGCCCTGCGCTCACGCGGGATCTCCATCGTGTTGATCACCACGCACGCCGCGAGTGCCGCGAGTGTGGTCGCCACCGCTGTGCGGAACAGCAACGAGGGCCAGAAGCTGGGGTTGAAGAAACCCGACCACATTCCACCGCCGTCGAGCCATGCGCCCGGCGTGAGCTGCCACGCGAGGATGCCGTTGATCCAGAACAGGCTCATCCACGCGGCGACCGCGTAGATCGCGAGCAGCCGGAGCCGGGTCTTGTCGTTCAG
>JAYUYE010000343.1:0-11131 GCA_043752985.1 Myxococcales bacterium | reverse complement strand
GATTGAACGGCGCCGACAGCGGCTCGGCCGCGTTCGGAAAGATCTTCGTGATCGCGAGGACGCGAAGCACAGCGCTAGAGGTTGAAGACCTTGTCCATGCGCAGCAGCTTGAAGATCGCCAGCGGCTGATCGCGCGCACCGGTGATGATGATCGCGCCGCCGGCCGAGCGCACGCCCTTGTACAGCTTGACGAGCGCCGCGACGCCCGAGCTGTCGATCAGGTCGACGCCCGAGATATCGCAGACGACCTTCGTCGGCTTCGTCCCGATGATCTTGTCGATCTCCTCGGCCAGCGCGGGCGCGGTGTTGATGTCGAGCGAACCGCGAACTTTGAGGCTCGACTCGGTTCCGGTGGTTTCTACTTCAAATGGCGTGGCCATCAGCTTCTCCCGCGCTGGCGACGTGCTTCGCCGGCAATCGTTTTCTCAGCCGCCACAGGTTCGGCGGTCCGGGTACGTAGGTGACTTCGTCGAGCATCGTCTTCGCGATATGGATGCCCATACCGCCCTCGGGCAGCGTTGCCTCGTCGAGCTCGGTCGGCAGGGGCGCCACACCTTCGAGGTCGAACGCCTCGCCGTGGTCCTTGATCTCGATCATCAGCTCGCGCTCGTTGGCGGTGATCGAGATGTCGATCAAGCCGCCATCCTTGCGCTGGTACGCGTGGATCGCGACGTTGTTGAAGATCTCCATGAACGCCGACACCACCGCCGTGTCGAACGGATCGCGCACATCGTAGTCGAGCAGATCGTTCGGATCGCGCTGCTCGGAGCACGACACCAGTCTCGCGGCCTCGGCGACAACACGCACCGCAATGTTGCGGTAGCGCAGCGTGCCGGGCACGGTGAGCTGGATCGATGCTGCCATCCCGCCGAGGATAGCCATTTCCGCGCAGCGCGGAAGTGGGCACGTGTGCACCAATGACGGTTCGCCAGTAAGACTTCCGCTAGACGGTAGTCGGTGGTCCGCCGTGTGCATTACGTTGAGATCGTGTTGCGTAGCGTTCGTTTTGCAAAGCGTGCGATCGATGTCGCCGGGTCCGCGTTGGGTCTCATCCTCACCGCTCCCCTCATGCCGCTGATCGCGGCCGCCATCTACATCGACTCGCCCGGTCCGGTGCTGTTCCGCCAGCGGCGCGCTGGCAGCCTCAAGTCGATCAAGTCGAATAACGGGCACAAGGAGCTCACGTTCCACGAGTTCGACATGCACAAGTTCCGGACGATGATCCCGGACGCCGAGCGCAAGACGGGCGTCATCGTCGCCGGTGCGGACGATCCGCGGATCACGCGCGTCGGCAAGTTCCTCCGCAAGTCGCGGCTCGACGAGCTGCCGCAGTTCTGGGACGTGCTGCGCGGCAAGATGAGCCTCGTCGGTCCGCGCCCCGAGCGCCCCGAGCTTCTGCAGAACCTGTCGTACGCCATCCCGTTGTTCGAGGAGCGCATGCGCGACGTGAAGCCCGGCATCACCGGCCTCGCGCAGATCTCGCTCGGCTATACCGGCGCGATTCCCGAAGGCAGCGAGATCAGCAAGCTCGCCGCGACGCTGCAGAATCCGTGGCAGCTCGAGGAGACCAAGGGCTCTCTCGCGGACGACATGCGGATCAAGCTGCTCTACGACCTCGCGTACACCGCATCGCTCGAGCGGTTCGATACGTTCCTGCGCACCGAGCTCGGCATCATCTTCAAGACGCCGCTCGTGATGCTCAAGATGACCCAGGGTCGCTAGCCTTCTCTGCTGTCCGCTCGACCGGACAGTTGACCGGCGCGCAGGTCACGCGTCTCGTCTCCGTCCCTCGGAGATCAAGCACCTGGCGTGGCACGCGAGCTGCTGCAGTCCGCGTCCATGCATGTGATCACCGCGATCTTGTTCGGGCTTGTCGTCGCCACTGGCTGCAGCGGAATGCAGGACGATCTCGGCGGTGACGGCGGCGACGGCGGGTCGGTCGACGCGCCGGTTCAGGATGGACCGAGCTGGGAGGTCTTGCGTGGCTGGCTCCACCAGCAGGTCACGAGCCATGCGATCAACGGCTTCGCCGTCCAGATCTTCGACGGTGACGACAACCTGGTGTTCGCCTCCGAGGCGGGCACGTGCGTGGAACAAGGTGCCTGTCCGCAGGGGGCGCCGGCGTACACCGTGGACCTCGTCACGGGTGTGGCCTCGTCGTCGAAGTGGGTGACCTCGACGACGGTGATCGCGACCCTCGAGCGCGCGGTCAGCGCCGGTCGCTTCACGAGCCTCGACCGTGCGCTCGACGCACCGCTCTCCGGCATCTTGACGTGTCCCACGGCACTCCCTTCTTCGATGGCTGCGATCACCATCCGCCAGTTGCTCTCGTTCACCGATGGGCTCTTGCCCGATCATCCATGCGTCGGCCGCCCCGGCGAGACACTCGTCGGCTGCGCATGCTCGATCCTCATCGATTCAGCGGCGGTGCGGGTCGATTCTCCGACGGCGGGTGCCGCACGGACTTCCGCCCATCCGCCGGGGACCACGTACAAGTACGGCGAGTCGCACCACGTCGTCGCCGGTGCCGTCGTGGAGCAGCTCTCCCGCATGCCGTGGACCACGGTCTACGAGACGCTCGTCGCGACGCCTGCCGGCATGGCCGCGGCCTACCGGAGCCAGACCCTGCTCTCGGGATCCTTGCGCTCGTCGGTCTCCGACTACGCGAAGTTCGTGCGGGCGTTGTTCCACGACGGGCGCGACGGAACGCGGACGATCCTGTCCGCGGCGGCCATCGAGCAGCAGGAGCGTTCGCAGATGCCACCGAGCGTCGCGTACCTGATCACACCCCAGCCCGGCCTCGAGTACGGCCTGAACATCTGGCGGTGGTGCTACGCGCCGCACGGTCCAGAGATCCTCGACGACCCGACCGCGATCGTGGCGGATGCCACCTGCACCGCCGTGCATCAGAGCGGACACGGCGGCAAGGGCGGATTTCAGCCGTGGATCGATCGCGAGCGCGGGTTCTATGGCGTGTTCTCGATGCGCGAGCCGTCGCCGGCGGGCGGCGCGGACTACACGGTCGCCGAGGTCTCGATCACGACCGCCGTGCGGCTGTACGCCGGCCTCGTGATCAGCACTGCGGCTCGCCGCACAGCGCATCAGCGACTCCTCGCCCGAAATCGGTACTAACGTTGTTCGGTACTAACGTTGTTATGACGGATTCGTCAGAGGGTGCCCCGAGACGGGATCCGAGCGAGTTCGAGCGGACTCGGGGTCGGGGGTGGGCTCGGGGTCGGGCTCGGGTTGCTTCGAGCCGTCTTGCGTCGCGCGACCATCGTTCTCATCGAGGCCGATCCGTGGTTTCTCGCGTCCGCGCATCCGTTCCTCTCCGCGCTCGAGGCCTCGAGAGACTGACGCCCTTCGTCGGCGCAGGTCCGGCAAAGAGAGCTGCGGCGTTTCTTCGCGCAGTGCTCTGGTTCCATGCTCGCCGGGGGCCTGCTCGACGTTGCGCTGGTGCCGGCGTTCGTGTTTCAGAAGGGCTCGGCAGAAAACTACACGGCGATCCAGATCCCGACGTCGCTGATCATCAAGCTCGGCGAGCTGCTCGAGGTCAGCGCGAACCGGCATCTTCACTGGTGACGACATCTCGCTGCGTGCGAAGAACGGCGGACGGATCTACGCCGGCGGTGCGCTCGACGTGAAGCTCGGGCCGATCGCGCTGCACATGCGCGCGGGCGCGGCGAGCCGGCGGCGTGTACCCGACGCTGGCGGATTCGATCTACGTCGACGTCAACGTGAAGTACGTGAAGTAGCCTCGACGAGCTTTCCCCGCGCCGCGGTGATGTAGTCCGCGAGGTCGGCAGGATCCGCCGGCACGCACGACCGGCGCGCGTCGAGAGCCGACGCCACGGTGCGCGCCGAGGCCGCATCGCGGGCGAGTGCGACGAGGTGGCCTGCGACCTCGTGGCGGTGCCAGGGGCGACCGTGCGCGCCGCACACGAGCAGCTGCGCGAACGTATCTGCGGCGGCCGCGTGGTCACCGCCCGCTGCCAGCCGCTCTCCCAGCGTGAACGCGAGCCGGCCGTCGGTCGGGCGTAGCCGGGTCGCCTCGCGTGCGAGCTCGATCGCCAGCGGGTGATCACCGGTCACGGCGGCGGCCGTTGCTGCGACCAGAAGCGCGTCCACGTCGGAAGCCTGGCGCGCGGCTGTGGCGAGTGCGAGCACGCGTGTCGTTGCCTCCGCCCGGGCGCCCGCGCCGACGAGCGCGCGGATCGGTGCGAGCTTGTACGCGGATTGCGCGGGCGCGATGGCGGCGGCGCGATCCCACGCGCTCACCGCAGCGTCGAGCTGCCGGGCCATCACCAGCGAACGAGCCAGGGCGTCGTGATGCTCCGCGCGCTCGGGTGCGAGCTCCGCGGCGCGCTTCCGTGCCGGCAGTGCGGCGAGCTCGCCATGCTCTCGCTCGAGCCGATCGCCGACAGCGATCACCAGCTCCGGCTCTGCTGCCGCGGTGCCGAGCGCGCCGAGCTCGGCGGAGGAGATATCGGCCGTCGCGCGAAACGCGAGGGCAGGGCGGTGGATCAGGGGCGCCTCGGCAATCGCCGCCGCGACCGAGGCGGTGCGACCCGCGCGCGCCTCGAGCGAGACGTGGAAGAGGCGGCGAAGCTGCAACGCATCGTCATCGGGTGCGCGTGCGATCGCGTCGTCGAGCGCGCGCAGCGCATCGCTCGTGCGGCCGATCCGATCGAGCAGCTCGGCCCGTCGAAAGCCGAGCGCCGGCTCGGTCCCGCCGACGACCAGCGCCGCGAGCGCGTCCGCGGGTCGATCGTCGAGGAGCCGCGCACGTGCGAGCTGGTGGGCAGCGGTCGTGCCACGCGCTGCATCGATTGGCTGCGCGCATCTGCTGGTCGCGGCATCCACCGCGTCGTCGACGAGACCCGCCAGGGGCCGGCCCGAGATCCGGGAAAGCCGGTCGAGCGCTCGCGCGAAGCCGGCACAGCTATCGATCCACCCGCGGAGGCGTGCGGAGGCCTCGGCGAGATCTAGCGTCGCCAGCTCGCGTGCCTCGCGCTCGCCGTCGTGCTTCGCGCACCCCGCGAGCAGCATCAGCACGAGAGCAAGCTGGACCCGGCTCACCGTACGCCTACACGTAGGTCGAGAGCACACGCATGACGACTGAGCGGTGCATTGCGCGGCCCGCTGCTCACGGTTGTGCCCACGGTCCCGACTCTAACCGTTGATGATCACGACTGCACAACCTGCGCGCTTTCTTGCACAACGGGCTGTGTGCTCAATCGGAAATCGCTCCTGTGTACCGGACTCGCCGCCGTCATCGCGGCCACGGGCGTCGCCAGTGCGGACCGCCTTGTCGACGTCCGCCCGATCGCTCGCGGCCACTTCCTCGCTCCGCAGTTCGCGCCCGATGGATCGAAGATCCTCGTCACCGGGCCGCAGATGCAGGGCCTCCATGTTCTCTCGCTCAGCACCGGCGCCGCTGTCCAGCTCACCACCGATCCCGAGGCCGGCGTCCATGCCCGCTGGTCCAGCGACGGCACCATCGCGTACCGTGCGCTGCGGGCTGGCGCGCGCCGCGATCTGAAGATCGATCGCACCGGCGCGGTGAAGCTCCGCGCGGCAGCGGCGTCGATCGCGTTCGCGAAGAATGACCGGCTGTACGTGCAGCGTGGCGCGGCGTGGGTCCAGATCGGAACCGGCGACCGCTACTTCGGCGAGCGAGTCTCGCCCGATGGGGACAAGGTCGTGGTGCAAGGTCTGACGACGGGGCTCCACGTCTACGTACGCTCCACGGGCGCCTTGGTCCACATCGGACCCGGCACCGCGCCAGCATGGTCGCCCGACAGCCGGCGCCTCGTCTACGAGGTGACCGAAGACGACGGTCACGACGTGCTTGCATCGGATCTCTATCTGTACGAGCTCTCCACCGATCGCGCCGTCCTCGTGACCACGGATGATCGAATGATCAAGCGGCGCCCGAGCTTCTCACCGGACGGTACGAAGATCGCGTTCGACGACGATGCAGGCGCCATCTATGTCGGTCGTCTCGAGGTGCAGCCGTGATGCGCTTCGTGCCGATGCCCGTGGTCATCGCGCTCGTGATCGCGCTCGCGCCGGGTGTTGCGAGCGCGCAGCGAGTGATCGTGATCGATGCCGGTCACGGCGGTGGTGATCCGGGCGGCACGGGAACGGGACTGCAGGAGAAGGCCATCGTCCTCGACGTGTCTCAGCGCTTCAAGGCGCTGCTCGATGCCGATACCGCCGACACCAAGGGCGGAGGCAGCTGGACCGTGAAGCTGACCCGAAGCAACGACACGGCGGTCTCGCTCGCAGCGCGATCCGCGTACTCGAATAGCCAGGGCGCCGATCGCTTCATGTCGGTGCATGCGAACGCCTTCGCGAACGCCACGGCCAACGGGACGGAGACGTTCTCGCTCACCGGCACCGGCACCGGCGCCGGGCTTCGCAACCTCGTGCAGGAGGAGATGATCGCGGCATGGGGCCTGACGAACCGCGGCAACAAGATCGCGAACTTCGCGGTGCTCCGCGAGACCGCCGCACCGGCCGAGCTGCACGAGCTCGCCTTCATCACCAATGCCACCGACGCCGCGAAGCTCGCCTCGCCGGCGGAGCGCCAGAAAGCAGCCGTTGCTCATCTCCGAGCGATCCAGCGGCACTACAACCTCGCGCCGTACCTCCCCGGAGCGGGAGTACCTGACAAGACCACCGGTGAGATCCACGGTGTCGTCATCGACGATCTCGGTCCCGTTGCCGGCGCCGTCGTGAAGCGTGTCGGCGGCGCTGAAGTCGTGACGAGTGCGGACGGCTCGTTCGAGATCCCGGATGTTTCAGTCGGGGTTCACGCGCTGACCGTGACCGCGGACCTGCACGCCGAGCGCGTGGTCGAGGTCACCGTGGCGGTTGGTCTCGGGGCCGGGGTCGAGGTGCAACTCGTGCGCTCGCGCGTCGGTCCAGGTCCCGATCCCGACCCGACGCCGGGCGACGACGGTGGCTGTAACGCCGGCGGAAATGACCCGAGCCTGCTCGTCTTGCTGCTCGCTGGCGCGGCGCAGCTTCGTAGGCGGATTCGACGCGGGGTGCTGCGCGGCGTGCGCGGATGAGCGCAAGTCTTCGCCTCGCGCTCCTGGCCGCGGTGTGCGCCGCGTCGTGTGTCGAGGTCGGGACTGACTCGCCCGAGCTCGGTTCGGCGGAGCACGAGGTGACCGTGTGCGCCGACGGACCCACGCTCCACGGCATTGATGTCTCGCGGTTTCAGGGCGCGATCGACTGGAATCTCGTGAAGGGTTCCGGGGTCGTCTACGCGTACATCCAGATCAGCCGCAGTCTGACCGATATCGACGCCAGGTTCTCGTACAACTGGAGGCGCGCGAAGGAAGTCGGCATCTTGCGCGGCGCCTATCAGCGGTTCCAACCCGATCAGAACGTGCTGGGCCAGGCGCGCTTGTTCCTCGAGAAGCTCGGTCCGTTCCAGCCGGGCGACCTCCCGCCGATGCTCGACGTCGAGGACGACGGTGGTCTGCCGCCCTCGGCGATCGCGCAAAAAGTGAAGCAGTGGATGGATCACGTCGAGCCGATCCTCGGCGTCAAGCCGCTCATCTACACGGGCTACTACTTCTGGCGTGACCAGGTCGGTCCCGGCGACTTTGGCGATCATCCGCTCTGGATCGCGAACTACGGAGCAACGTGCCCGCTCGTCCCGGCGCCGTGGGGGCGGTGGGCCTTTCACCAGTACAGCGCGTCCGCGCGGATCCCCGGCATCACCGCTAACACGGTGGACGTCAACAGGTTCAACGGTACGCTCGCGGACCTCGAGGCCCTGAGCGCGCCGCTCGAGCCGTGCCAGATCATTGCGAGCGAGGTGGGCGATCCCGACGGGGTCATCATCGAAGACTCGAGCAGGTGCTTCGAGGCAGGTGGCGATCCTCGGTTCATCCGGTCCGAGTACGCCGGTCATGGCTCGACGC
Organism: Myxococcales bacterium; assembly: GCA_043752985.1. GTDB lineage: Bacteria > Myxococcota_A > Polyangia > Haliangiales > Haliangiaceae > JABFXX01. The sequence goes on along the minus strand of JAYUYE010000343.1, from coordinate 3,188 downwards.
TCAAGTGGACACACGCGACCGATGCGGCCTCCGCGTCGAGCTCGGGTGTGTGGCATCTCGACTTCGCAGCATCCGGGCGCTACCGCGTCGAGGCGTTCACGCCTGCGCCGTACAACCAGTCCAGAACAGCGACGTATCGAATCACTCACGCCGGCGAGACGACGGACGTGCTCCTCGATCAGAGCGCTGTCGATGGTTGGAACCTCGTCGGCGAGCTCGAGTTCGCAGCCGGCGATCCGACGCAGTCGATCCGCGTGGACGACAACACCGGCGAGGCCGGCGCGACCCAGACCAAGATCGTGTACGACGCAATTCGGTTCACGCGGGTCCACGAGGTGGAGGGGCTAGACGATGGCATGCAGCCCGGCCCGAGCTGTGCTGTCGGCGGTGGCGGTGGCTGGTTGCTCGCGCTGCTGGTCCTCGTCACGTCCCACTACTCGAGGCGCGCACCGGGTGGCCGCACGAAGTGATGGCGGACGTCGACCATCGCAGTCTCGCGCGCCGTCGGTGGCTCGACGAGAACATCCTTGCTGTCGATCCGGACCGGCTCGGGCGTTGCGAACACGCCAGTCTTCGTGACCTTGCCGAGGCGGCCTGCGAGCGCGGCGTACGGCTCGCGCGCGGGCTTGGCCCAGCTCGTGATCGCGCCTCCGCCGCCGTAGCCGGTGACCGCGGCCGCGACCTTGTCGACGACGCTCGCCGGCAGCTTGCCGCTGATCTCGACGAACGCAGGGTTCGGGATCTGGCCGGTGTCGAACACCTTGGTCAGGCCCTTCGCGGCGCTCGCCGGTGCGAACACGGCCTGCGCGGTCTTGTACGAGGCGACCTCGGCGATCGCCGACGTCAGGTCGAGCTTGGCGACTCGCGCGCCGAAGAAGGTCGGATCGACCTCGGATTCGAGCATCGCGTTGTCGACGAAGCCGGCGTCGTTGCAGCCCGTCGCGATGAACGCGAGCTTCTTGCCCTTGAGCGCCTGCATGCCGCCCGGGCCACTCGCGTAGAGACCCCAGGTGCGCGTGGCGCTGCCACCGATGTTCGCGGCCGCGAGGAGCTTCCAGCCGAGGTTCGTCGAGTAGCACTGGCCGTCGATGATCGCGAAGTCGACGTTGTCCTTCTTGAGCGCGCCGACGTTGGCGTACGACTGCGCCTCGGTCTGGATGCCGGTGCTCTGCTCGATCGCCTTTGCGAGACCTTGGACGTACGCGACGCGCGCCTGCGCTGCACCGAACTCGACGGACGGGGCGTAGATGCCAATCGTGATCTTTTGCGCCGGCTGCGCCGAGGCAGTGCTGGCACCGAGGAGAGCGACGAGGACCGCGAGCTTGTCAGTAGCCATAGATCCTCTTCTTCGCGTCGATCCACTTCTGGAGATCGCGGGTCTGGACGCCGCGCGCCTTGGCCTTGGTCCACGCTTCGTAGGCTTCCCTGGGTCGACCGGCCTGATCGTAGAGGATGCCGAGGTTGACGAGTGACTCGGGCGGATTACCGCCCATTGCCTCGAGCGCAGACAGGTCCGACTTGTCGAGCGAGACCGTGGTCTTGTCCATCGCGACCCGGCGCTTGAGGTCGGGGCTGGTCGCGTACTTCTCGGCGTTCACGAGCGACTTGCCGGCCGCGCCCTGCTGACCGGTGCGCCACTGCTCGAACGCGACAAGCTCGTGGGTCGACGCGAGCAGATCGTCGAGCTTTGCGCCGAGACCCTCGTTCTGGAGCTTGGCGAGATCGAGCGCCGCCTGTTGCCGCGCCTGCAGCGTGCCATTGCGGTAGTTCGCGTATGCGGCGAAGAACTGGGCGCCGATCTTCGCATACGGCGACCTGAGGTAGCTCGCCTGGTTGCCCTTGCCGCCGAGCGTCTTGAACAGCCTGGACGCATCCGCGGCGCGGCCGGTCTCGAGCAGCGAGAGCGCGTAGGAGAACTCGAACGCGAGCGCCTCGGTGCCCTTGAGGACGCCTGGGTCACGCGTGGCGCGCTCGAAGTCTGCGGCGGCCTCGGTGCCCTTGTTCTCGCGCATCAGCTTCCAGCCGCGGCGGAACAGCGCGAGCGCGAGGTTGCGCTTCGCGGCAGGCGCGATCACCGGATCCTGCGCCGCGGTCGACACGGCGATCTCGAGCTTGTCAACGGCGCCGTTGAGATCGGTGTCCCACGTCAGCGGCGCCCACTCGGTATAGATCTCGGCGAGCGCGAGCGCCGCGGTAGATTTCTTCGCCTCGCGCTCCGCGATCGCGAACGCGTCGCTCGCCTTCTTCACGTCGGGCTTGGTCTGGCACAGGTACGTCCGAGCGAGGAGGCGCGTGCGAACCACTTCATCGCGGCCGCGGACCTCGGCGAGCTTGACGAGGCCGCGCTGCGCGGTCTCGCAGTCGCCGCGATGGATCGCTAGCACGGCGAGGTTCGTCAGCGTCACGGGCGAGCTCGGGTCGATCGGGAGCGCTTGCTCGAGCAGCGTCTGCGCGACCTTGGGGTCCTTCCCTGACTCGAACGCTTGCTCGTTGATCGTCATCACGAGGCTGCGCTGGATCGTGACGTCGTTTGGCCGGATCTGCTGCGCCGACTCGAAGCGCTGGCGCGCCTCGCGCAGCTTCTTCTGGTTGAACAGCGACTTGCCGGAGATCACGAGAATGGTGGCCCGGATCTCGGGAGGGGCCTTCGCGAGCTTGTCGCCGGCGAGCAGCTTCTCGGTCAGCGCGGTCGCCTTGGCGTCCTGCTTGCCCTCGAGGAATGCCCCGCCGAGCTCGATCGCAAGCTCGGTGCTCGCCGGGTTCGCGGTGTACGCGGCGTCGAGTTTGTCGATCGCGAGCGCGAGGTTCGGGTTGGTTCCCGACGCCGGTGCAGGGAGCCGGCGATACGTCTTGCCGAGCTGGATCGACAGCTGCACCTGCTCGTGCGGCTGGCTCGCTTTCATCAGCTTCTCGGCCTTGAGATACTGCTCGAGAGCAGCCGCCCACTCGCGATCCGCGAAGTAGGTGTCGCCGATCAGCTTGTAGCCGCGCGCCTCGGTCTTGCGCAGCCTGGTGAACTCGGTGGCCGCCGTGCGCGCCTTCTTGGTCTGCTTGCGCGCGAGGTACGCGGTGGCAAGGTTGAAGTACGCTGCACCGGTCGCGTCGAGCTTCGTGGGATCGCCGAGCACGCGCTCGCAGACGGTGACCGCCTGATCGAAGCGCGACAGGCCGGTGTACGCCGCGCACAG
>JAYUYE010000342.1:0-1778 GCA_043752985.1 Myxococcales bacterium | reverse complement strand
TCAACACGAAGTGGCGCGAGGCCCAGTTCGCCGAGGAGTCGCGCGTGACGCCGACCGCAGACGTCATGGAGCAGATGCACTTCACGCCCGGCATGCCGCTGACCGCGACGATCAAGGCCGCCTACAAGTTCTAGGACGCGCTCGCCGCTCGCCCGCGCAACGTGAACGCGCCGTACGCGAGACCCATGATCATCGCGGCACCCGAGCCGACGAGGATGCCGAGCTTCGCGGTGTCGAGTTGCGGCCCGGGCTTGAAGGCGAGGTTGGCAATGAACAACGACATCGTGAACCCGATGCCGCTAACCACACCGACCAGCGCGAGCCCACCGGTCCACACCTCCGGCGATCGATTCGCGAGCCCGGTCTTCGTCGACACCAGCGACGCAGCGACGATGCCGAGTGGCTTGCCAGCAGCGAGGCCGAAGATGATCCCGAGAAAGATCCACAGCGAATCGCCGGTGAAGTCAGCGCCCCCGAGCACGACACCGGCGTTGGCGAGTGCGAACAGCGGCATGATACCGAACGCCACGTAGGGATGCAGCGCATGAATCAGCCGCTCGACGGGCGAGACAGCTTCGCGTCGAGCGTGGTTGATCGCGTCGAGTCGCACGAGCATGTCGTGCTTGTCCCCCTCCTCGAGCTCCGATAGATGCTGCTGCGTTGCCTCGGCGAACCCGGCCGGACCGAACCACGGGCGCACCGGCGTCACCAGGCCGATCACGACCCCCGCGAGCGTGGGGTGGATGCCGGCCTTGTACAGACCCGCCCACAGCACGACACCCGGCACCACGTAGAGCAATGGTGTGCGGAGCCCTGCGGCACGCATCGCGAGCAAGCCGACGATCCCTGCTGCGGCCACGAGCAAGCCAGAGACGTCGATGCCGTCGCTGTAGAACGCGGCGATCACGACGATCGCCCCGATGTCATCGATCACAGCCAACGCGAGCAGCAGCATGCGCAGCTGCGTGGGCACGCGCGAACCGAGGAGCGTGAGCACGCCGACCGCGAAGGCGATGTCCGTCGCCATCGGGATCGCCCAGCCACTCGCGCCCGCGCGACCATGATTGAGCGCCGCGTAGATGACCGCAGGAACCACCATGCCGCCGAGTGCTGCGGCCAGCGGGAGCGCAGCGCGCCGAACCGTCGACAGCTCCCCCTCGAAGATCTCGCGCCGGATCTCGAGCCCGACCACGAGGAAGAACACGGTCATCAGGCCGTCGTTGATCCAGAATTCGAGCGGCCGCACGAACGACCAGTCGCCGAACGAGAAGCCCACCGGCGTGTGCCACAACGCGGCGTACGAGGCGGACCACTGCGTGTTCGCCCAGATCAGCGCGACGGCGGTGACCGCCATGAGCAGGAGACCACTCGCCGCCTCGATCTCGAGGATTCGCTGGATCGGCGACGCGAGTGCCCGGGCCGCGGCGCGCGCGGGAGCCCAGGACTCGGGTGGGGGCGGGGGATCAGGACGGTCCATCGGTACCTTGCGTGCGTGCTGGCGGCCCGACCAGCACCGGTGCCTGCAGCGTCAGCGCTGCACCCTGTTGGTGATCAGTCTACGCGAGCTGCGCCCACAGCGGGAGGCTCCAGACAACGCCGAGCACGATCGAGAGCGCACCCGCCCCGATCATCAGTCCGCGCTGACTGCGTTGCAGGGACCGCAAAGAAATCCCCACCACGGCGGACGCGGCTGCCATCCCGACGATCGAGCCGAAGCCGAACACGGCGATGTAGCCAATGCGCTCGGCCGACGACTGGAGCTTCGCAAACACGAGGGC
>JAYUYE010000341.1:0-4728 GCA_043752985.1 Myxococcales bacterium | reverse complement strand
TCATCGTCGCGCGGCGCCACGCCGGAGCACCGCGGCTCGCACGCCACGACAGGCCGACGATCGCGATCACCACACCACCGCCGAGCGCGAGGCCGAGGCGACCCCACGGAGCAAGCATCACCCAGCGGTACTCGTTGAACTCCGTCGCACCCGGTGCCGCGAGCCGCACGGTCAACGCGACGAGCGCCTCGGCAGCGAGCGCGCCGCCGGAGAGCAACGCGAGCACGCCGAGCGCAGCACCGAGGCCGCCCTTGCCGCGGCGGACCGCGAGCACGGTCGCGACCATCAGGACGAGGCATGCAGCCGCGAGCGCGTAGCGGACGAGCGTTGGGAACAGGACGATGTTCACGGCGTGGCGATCTACTTCTCGGTCTTGCCGGGGGCCGGCGTCTGCGCACCGTCATCGGGCTTCCACCGCCGCCGCTTCATGATGAACGGCACGTGGACCTGATCGGCCTTGTAGTCGAGGCACAGCGCGTACATCACGAGGTTGACCCCCATGCGGAACGCCAGCTCGCGCTGGTTCTCGCCGCCGGGCTCACAGCGGAACTCGTAGTTGCCGAAGTCGTCGCGCGACCACGCGCCGCCGAGATCGTTCGCGATGTACGCGGCGACGAGCCGACCGTCGCGGATCACGCCCTCCATCGCCGGTGCGATCGCGAGCCGGCCCGCCGGCCTGTCGAGCAGGTAGAACGATTTGTAGACGACGTGATCGCTCGGGATGATCTCGAGGCCCTTCGCCGAGCCGGTGGTCGGGAACACCGCGGACATCAGCTTGCGGACCGAGCCGTCGAACGCACCGTCGGTCGAGCCTTCAGCAGAATCGATCAGCAGGAAGCCGCCGAACGTGAGGAACCGGCGCAGCGCCTCGACACCGGCGCCGCTCGGCAGCTCGATCTCGCGCTCGCCGGCGAGATAGAGGAACGGCGTCTCGTGCAGCGTGTCCGAGGTCGGCCCCACGATCGCGGGCTCGAGCTCGACATCGATCGAGGTGCGCTTCTCGATCTCCCAGCCGAGGCGACGCAGCGCGTTCGGCCGCGGATTCCATGACGTCTGGGCGCCGAGCTTGAGCTGGCCGAACCGAAATTTCGAACCGGGACCGAGGGCGTCGGCGCGCCGCGCCAGGGCGAGGCCGGCGGCTGCGGCAGCGCCACCCGCGAGCAGCCGGCGCCGGGTCATCCCCCGTGTGGTCACGCCCGGAAGGTAGCGCCACCCCCCCGTCTCGGCCAGCGCCAGGGAAGGGCATCATTTCCGGGCGCCGGGGTAGACCCGACGGGCTCCAGGTGTGCGGGGATTGTGGCCGGGCGCGGCGCGCGTTAGCGTGCGCCGGTGAACAGGGTGTTGCTCGCGAGCCTCGTCCTCGGCGGAGGAGTCGCGGGCGCCGACCCGACCGCTCCGCCTGCTGACTACTCTCACAAGGGTCAGATCCAGGTCTCGGCCCGGCTGCCGCTCGGGCTGCGGGCGATCGTCCCCTACGACAAGGCCGACTACTGCGGGCAGACCGATAACGGCGTGACCAACGCGCCCGTGTGCACCGGCCGGGCCCCATTCTCGTTCGACCTCGAGCTCGGGTACGGCGTCGCCCAGCGCGTCGACCTCATCCTCGAGCTGCGGCTCGGCCTCGAGACCGACTTCGCCGCGACCGCGGTCGGGTCGGACGGTCCGCGGATGTTCCACGTCGCCCCCGGCGCGCGGTTCTTCTTCAGCAACGCGAAGACGAGCAAGCTGTTCACCACGACCCAGCTCGTGCTCGATTTCTCGGGGTACGAGGACGCGGGCGGCGGTTCGCGCGGCACCGATATCGGCGTTCGCAACCTCAACGGCCTGTGGTTCGATCTCGATCGCGCCTACGGCTTCTACGTGTACATCGGCGAGACCGCGACGTTCTCGCGCTGGCTGCGGTTCGAGCTCGAGGCCGGCGTCGGAGTTTCCGGTCGATTCCGGTAGCTGCGCTATAATCGCGGCTCATGTCGTATCGACTGCTCGCTCTCGACCTCGACGGGACGCTCCTTCGGTCGGACCAGCGCGTCGATGAAGCTGACGTCGCCGCGATTGCTGAGCTCCAGGCCGCCGGCGTCACCGTCACGATCGTGACCGGGCGGCTGCAGTCGGGCTCGCTGGGTGCGGCGTCGGCGTGCGCGATCGACGGTGTGATCGCGTGCTGCGAGGGCAGTCACCTCGTCGAGCTCGCGTCGAACACGACCGTGCACCATCACGCGATCGAGAGCGACATCTGCGCCGTGCTGCGGACCACGATCGGTGCACATCGCCTCGCGGGCTTCGTGTTCGACGCGCAGGGCATCCATCACGATCACGCAGGTGCCCCGTATGCGAGCTACGTCGCGACGTGGTCACCGAACCTGCGCGTCGTCGAGGAGGCGCTCGCGTGGCAGACCGAGCCGCTCGCAGCCGTCGCGGTCGGTGACGCCGATGCGGTGACCGCAGCCGCCGCGCTGGTCGCGCAGCAGCATGGCTCACGCGTGTTCTCGGTGAGCTTCCCGATCCACGCCTACCCGGGCAAGTCGGCGTTGCTCGTGCGTGCCGCGGGCTCGACGAAAGGAACCGCGCTGACCGAGCTGTGCCGGCGGATCGGATGCACGCCCGCGGATGCGGTCGCTGTCGGTGACTGGGTCAACGACGTGCCGATGTTCGCGGTCGCTGGTCGCTCGTTCGCGATGGGCGGTGCACCCGACGTGGTGCGCGCTGCGGCGACCGACGTGCTCGAGAAGGCCGCGGGCACGGGAGGTGGAATCGCCGAGGCGATCCGCCGCGCCTGGGGCTAGGTCACTGCGCGGCGTCGCCGAAGTCGCAGGCGCTGAGGCCGGGGCACACCAGGTTAAACTCGCCGGTGACCTTGACCTGCTTGTTGCCGGGCACGACCTTGCCGGCGAGGTCGATGGTGCCGGCGATGTGCGTCTTGTCGAGCTGCGTGATCTCGACCGTGCCCGTCGGGTCGGCGAGCGTGGCCTGACCGAAAGCCATCATCACGTTGGCACCGTCGCTCTTGCCCTTGGCGAACGTGAACTTCTTCGGCGCGAACGGCATGCCATCGAGCTTGCCGCCGCCGGGAAGCAGCGAGAACCGGAACTTGTCTCCCTTGCAGTTCACGACGTAGCCGTCGACGCCCATCATGTTCTTGCGCTCGTCAGCCGTGTACCAGTACGCGACGTTGGTCGCGTCCTTGCCGCCGGGGGTGGTCTGCTCGGCGGTGATCCCCCCGCTGACCGTGATCTTGCACGTTCCGAGATCCGCGGGCGGCGGGTTCTTCTTCGGGCGCGGCGGCGGGGCCTCTCGCTTGGCGGCGGCGGCGACCTCCTCGGGCCTCTGCTTCTCGTAGTCCTCCTTCTTCTCGGGGCAACCAGCGAGCGCGAGGACCGAGGCGGTGATGACGAAGTGACGCATGGGGTCTGGCCAGACTAGACCAGCCGCGGGTCGCGCGTGTGTCTCGCCGGCTCTATACTCCAAGGGCCTTGCACCTGAACGAGTTGCTCGACGTCATCCTGCGGTGGGCGCACCTGATCGCCGGGATCATGTGGGTCGGCAACTCGATGCTGTTCAACTGGCTCGATCGCAACCTCGAGAAGTCGGCCGAGCTGTCGCGCCTCTCGCAGGGCAAGATCTTCATGGTCCACTCCGGCGCGTTCTACGACGTCGAGAAGAAGCTGCTCGAGCCCGGCGAGATGCCCGGGATGATGCACTGGTTCAAGTGGCAGAACTTCTCGACGTGGGCCACCGGCATCAGCCTGTTCGTCGTCGTCTACTACATGAACGGCGCCGGCGTGCTCGTCGATCCGAGCGTGCACGACATCGACAAGGGCGTGGCGATCGTGATGTCGGTCAGCGCGCTCCTCACCGGTTGGATCATCTACGACGCGCTGTGGCGCATCGTCGGTGAGAACCACCCGCGCGTCGCCACCGTGATCTCGGTAGCGATGCTGTTCGGCGCGATCTTCGCGTTCTCGCAGTTCTTCAGCGGCCGCGCCGCCTACATGCAGACCGGCGTGCTGATCGGCACGCTGATGACCGGCAACGTATGGTTCTGCATCGTGCCGTCGCAGCACGAGCTGATCAATGCGACCAAGGCGGGCCGCGCGCAGGATCCAACGCTCTCGATCCGCGCGAAGCATCGCAGCATCCACAACAACTACCTGACGTTTCCGCTGCTGTTCATCATGGTGTCGTCGCACTTCGGATCGGCGACGAGTAGCAAGCTCAACTGGCTGATCCTGATCCTGGTGATGGTCGGCGGAGCCGGCATCCGTCACTTCATGAACGTTCGCTACCGCGGGGGTGGCCTGCAGCTGCCGCGCTCGGCCTGGCTGTTTCCTGCGTTCGGCATGGGAGCGTTCGCGATCGCCAGCCTGATGGTCGTGACGCGGCTCGATCAGAAGAGCGTCCCGGTGATCGACAAGCCGGTCAGCTTCAACCGCGTGCAGGAGATCGTCGCGAACCGCTGCGTGCCGTGCCACAGCGCGAAGCCGTCCGACCCGATGTTCCCGGCGCCGCCGGTCGGGGTCATGCTCGACACCCCGCAGCAGATCAAGATGATGGCCTCGCGGATCCACCTCCGCGCCGTCGAGCAGCAGAACATGCCGTTCAACAACCGCACGGGGATGACGCCCGAGGAGCGTGGCGAGCTCGCACGGTGGTATCGCGACGGCGCCCGCATCGTCGACGGTTCAGCGGAAACGCCCAGATAGTCGCTGTGCGGGTTGCCGCATGACTCGA
>JAYUYE010000340.1:0-1779 GCA_043752985.1 Myxococcales bacterium | reverse complement strand
ACGATGTCGTTCGATGTCAGGTCACGTCGGCATCGTCGTCGGGCAACTTGTTCTCGCCCTTGTCGATTCCCAGCTTCTCGAGACGGTATCGCAAGGAGCGAAAGCTGATCCCGAGCAGCGCCGCGGCGCGCTTGCGAACTCCGCCCGCTCGCTCGAGTGCGCGCAACACCCACGTTCTCTCGTAGTCGCTCATCGCGCGGTCAAGGTCGATGCCTTCCGCCGGGAGCTCACTCGGGGCCTCGGCCGGCCGCCCTTCCGTGCGGACCTCCGGCAGATCACTGGCTCCGATGATCGGGCTCGAGGACAGCGCGAACGCGCGCTCGATCATGTTCTCGAGCTCGCGGACGTTGCCCGGGAAGTCGTGGCTCTCGAGCTTGCGCATGGCTTCGGCCGTCAGCTGCGCCGGGCGATGGTGCTCGGCGGCGAACTTCCGCATGAAGTGCTCCGCGAGCAGCGGGATGTCCTCGCGGCGATGACGCAGGGGAGGGATCCACAGCTGGATCACGTTGAGCCGGTAGAACAGATCCGCACGGAACGCACCGCGCGCGACCTCGGCCTCGAGATCGCGGTTCGTCGCAGCGACCACGCGCACATCGACCTCGAGCTCCTCGGTGCCACCAACTGGCTTGACCTTGCGCTCCTGGAGCGCGCGCAGGATCTTGACCTGAAGGTTGAGCGAGAGCTCGCCGATCTCGTCGAGGAACAGCGTGCCGCCGTCGGCCTCTTGGAACAGGCCGCGCTTGTCGCTGATCGCCCCGGTGAACGAGCCCTTCTTGTGCCCGAACAGCTCGGACTCCATGAGCTCCTCGGGAATCGCGCCACAGTTGACGGCGACGAACGGCATCTTCGCGCGCGTACCCTCGGTGTGCAGTGCGCGTGCGACTAGCTCCTTGCCGGTTCCGCTCTCACCGGTGATGAGGACGCTCGACCGCGCCGAGTGGATCTTGCCGATCACCTCGAACAGCTTCTGCATCGCGCGACTCTTGCCGCGCAGCCGCGCGAGCCGGAATCGACCTGCGACCTGGTCGCGGAGCGCGAGGTTCGCCTCGACCAACGCTCGCTTCTCGAGCGCGCGCTCGATCACGGCGTTGATCTCGTCGACGTGGAACGGCTTGGTCAGGTAGTCGTACGCGCCCTGCTTCATCGCCGTGAGCGCGGTCTCCTTCGTCGCGTACGCGGTCACGAGGATCACTTCGGGCAGCATCGCGTCCGGCGTGGTGGGCGCACCGCTGCGGATCGCCTTGAGCAGTCCGATGCCATCGAGCGTGCCGGGCATCCTCAGATCCGTGATCACCACATCGAACGGCGATGCACGAACGGCTGACACTGCCGCTTCGCCGGTGCTTGCAACATCGACGTCGTGCCCCGCGCGGCGCAGGCAGATCGACAGAAACTCACGCATCGACTGTTCGTCGTCGACAACGAGGATTCTCCCCACGTGCGAACTATCGCACAGGAATGGCGTATTCTCCGCTCGCTCTGTCCAGGCGTCGTCTCATGCGGTTCGTGCTCGATCGAGGAGGGCTGATCTCGATCCTCACGCTCGCGCTGTACCTGTGGATGGCTCCTGCGACGATCGTCTACGGAGACAACGCCGAGTTCTCCGCGCTCGGCGCGGTCGGCGGAGTGGCGCATCCCTCCGGCTATCCCCTGTACATCTTGTGGCTTCGCGCATGGTCATGGCTGCCTGCCGCCAGCCCGGCGCATGCGGCAGCGATGGCCACGGCGATCCTCACCGCGATCATGGTGCTCGTGCTCCACGCAGCGTGTCGCGCGTGG
>JAYUYE010000339.1:0-1780 GCA_043752985.1 Myxococcales bacterium | reverse complement strand
TTGCGATCCCGAAGTCGAGGACCTTGAGCGTCTCGTCGTCTCCCACGACGACCAGGTTCCCCGGCTTGAGGTCGCGATGCACGACGCCGCGCGAGTGCGCATGATGCACGGCGTACGCGAGCTGACCGAGCAGGTGCAGCGCGCGCGGCACCTCGATCACCTGCTCGCGCTTGAGGAGGCGGTGCACCGACTCGCCGTCGGCGTACTCCATCGAGAGAAAGAACCGGTCATCGGGCAGCTGGCCGAAGTCGTGGATCGCGATGATGTTCGGGTGGCGCAGCCGGTTGACGGCGCGCGCCTCGCGGCGGAACCGCGACACGAACTGCGGATCGACCGCGAGCGACGGCATCAGGATCTTGAGCGCCTCCTTGCGCCCGAGCTCGAGGTGTTCGGCGAGGAACACCTCGCCCATACCGCCCTGGCCCAGGGTGGCCAGGATTCGCCAGCGGTCGTGAAGGACGGTGCCGATCATCGACGCGCAGCGAATTTTATCACGCGGTGGCATAATCACCGCTATGCGCTGGATGAGGGGCGTCACGCTCGCGGCCGTGGGCATGCTTGCCGGCTGCCTCGAGGCGAAGACGGTGCACTGCGCCGACGGAGTCGTCTGTCCCGAAGGCATGGCGTGCGCGCTCGCGCCGGTTTATTGCGAGTCGCCGCAGCGGGTCGCGGCATGCGCTGGAGCGGACGACTTCACGACCTGCACCGCGGACGCAGTCGCCGGTGCGTGTCGAGGCGGCGCGTGCGTTCCGTGCACCGACACCAACGAGCTCGCGGGGTGTGACCACACCGGATGGTTCGCGATGCCGTCGGGCACGACTGCAAACCTCAGGGGCGTGTGGACCACGGGGCCCGGTGAGGCGTACGCCGTCGGTGACGACACGATCCTGCGCTACGACGGGTTCAGATGGGCGCCGGAGGTCATCGACGGAGTCGTGCCCGCGTTCACCGGCGTGTGGGGCAGCGACTCCGACCGCGTGTTTGCATCGACGGGCGCGGGCGGCATCTATCAGCGCGCAGTCGACGGAACCTGGGGGCTCGTCCATTCGACCGGCGGGCAGCTGCGGTCGATCGCCGGATCCGGCCCCGACGACGTCATCGCGCTCGGCTCGCTCGGCACGATGGTCCGCTCCGCCACGAACGGCTGGGCCATGGAGACCATCACGACCACGGACTTGCTCTACGGCGTGGCGGCGCGGTCGCGTGATGACGTCTTTGTCGTGGGAACCCGCGGCGTGATCCACCGCTCCACCGGCACCACGTGGGGGCTGAGTCGTCCCGCCGCGATGGGACAATCAACGCTCTTCGCGGTGGCGGCTACTCCGACGACCGCGTTCGCGATCGGTGAGGACGATGGCACCACCACGGCTCTTCGGCTTCCCACAGGCGCAGCGGGCTGGATCAAGGACCCGCTCCCGGGAGTCCCCGCGGGGGCGACCTTCACGGGGATCTGGGCAGCCGATCCGGGCGCGATCGCGGTCGGAAAGAGCGGACGGATCCTCCACTACACCGGCACGTGGGCGGTCGTCCCATCGAGCACGGGGACCGATCTGAGTGCGGTCCACGGCTCGGATCTCCGCAACGTCTTTGCGGTCGGCGCAGGCGGGACGATCGTCCGCTACACCGGACCGTAGGCTTACGGGCAGGTGGTCGGCGACAGGTGCGTGCTCGCCCAGGTCGAGGGGACACCGCCGAGGAAGGCCCGGTTGATCTCTGCGGCTACCGCATTCGTGTCGTCGAGCGTGATCCCCGAGACCGTGCCGCCGCCGAGCAGGATGTT
>JAYUYE010000338.1:0-1780 GCA_043752985.1 Myxococcales bacterium | reverse complement strand
GCGACTTCTTGAGCATCCAGCCCATGCCGATCACGGCAGCGATGCCAACGACCGACAGGAAGATCCGCGCGAAGCTCTGACCGCCGAACAATCCGAACGCCGAGCCCGGATTCATCGACAGCCGCCACTCCCAGAAGCCGTCGATGAACTGGACGGCCACACCGCCGCAGCGGTGCGAGGCGATGTCTTCGGGAACCGCGCACACGCCGTTCGGCAGCGTGCCGTGCCCGGAGACGGGGAGCACCGCGCGCGCCCAGATCTTCGTCGCCTGGTCGGCAACCAGGGAGAGGATCGACACGATCCAGAAGGCCTTCCACTTTGCCTTGTCGGCAACCGTGGGCTGGATCTTCGCCTCGGCCTCTTTGGGGAGCTTGTCGTCGTTGTCCGCCATCGTCACGCCTTTAACCCGGCGAGTGCCGTGGCGCAACGCTGACAGACGTCAGGTGGCTCGGCAGCGAGCGCCGCGTAGTGCTTCCAGCACCGCTCGCAGCGCGGCCCGAGGTGCTCGGTGACGTCGACCGTGCTCTCGCCCGCCGCCCCGATCGTCACGTCCGAGACGATGAACAGATCCGCGAGCTCGACCGCGTACTTCGCGAGCACCGGAACCTCGGCTGCGGTTGGATGGAGGACGATCGCCGCGTCGACCGACTTGTTCTTCTGCGCGCGAAACGGCTCGAGCGCCTTGGTCACCCGCTCGCGCCACGCGAGGAGCACCGCGAACTCCGCGATGATCTCGCCTGCCACCGGCTCGACCTTGACGTCCGGGAATGCCGCGAGGTGCACGCTGTCGGGATCGCCCGCGCGCTTCGGCATGTACGTCCAGATGTCCTCGGCCGTGAACGACAGGATCGGCGCAGCGAGCGTCGCGACCGCACGCAGCGCCTCGTACATCACGATCTGCGCTGCTCGTCGCTCGGACGAGTCGAGCGCGTCGGAGTACAGCCGGTCCTTCGTGACGTCGCCGTACAGGGCCGACAGGTCGACCGTCACGAGCTCGACGAGCAACCGATGCACGACATGCAGCTCGTACGCCTCGTACGCCTTGCGGGCGCGAACGACGACATCGTCGAGCCGCGCGAGCACGTAGCGATCGACGCCGAGCGTGACCGCAGATCGCGCATGCTTGTTCGGATCGAAGTCCTTGAGGTTGCCGAGAAGAAACCGCGCCGTGTTGCGCAGCTTGCGATACCACTCGGCGAGCCCGCCCTTGCCGTCGTTGCCGTACAAGGTCGTCTGCGAGTACGGGATGTCGCTGCGGAACTCCGTCGACGCGACCCACAGCCGGAACATCTCCGCGCCGCTCTTCTTGATGATGACGTCGGGCTCGACGTAATCGAGCTTCTTGCCCTCGGCCTTCGCCTTCGCGATGTCGGACTTCGAGTACGGCGTGCCGGTCGCGCCGTCGAGCACGAAGCCGTGCGTGATCACCTGGCGGTAGGGCGCGCGTCCCTTGACGCCGATGGCGGCGAGCAACGAGGAGTGAAACCAGCCGCGGTGCTGATCGCTGCCCTCGAGGTAGAGGTCGATCTCTTTGTGGTCCTCGCCTTCGGAGCCGGGGCGATTCTCCATTGCGAGCCACGACACGCCAGACTCGAACCAGACATCGACGATGTCCTTCTCGCGCTCGAGCTTGTCGGGACCTGCGCCGCAGCTCGCGCACTTCGTGCCAGGCGGAACGAGGTCGGGGACGCTGCGCGTCCACCATGCATCGGCACCCTCTTTCTCGAAGATGCCTGCGATGTGATCCATGGTGTCGGCGTTCGCGTGCTCGGTGCCGCAC
>JAYUYE010000337.1:0-1783 GCA_043752985.1 Myxococcales bacterium | reverse complement strand
GAACAGCAGGCCGCCGAGCGCGTAGACATCGGTCCGTGGGTCGACACGCCCTCCATGGATCTGCTCGGGCGCCATACAAGAGGGCGTGCCGAGAGACTGCCGGGACGCGGTGAGATCGGGCGCGAGTGCATCCGATAGCTTCGCGATCCCGAAGTCCAGCAACACGACCCGATCGGGTCCGGATCCAGACGATGGGCAGACCATCACGTTGGATGCCTTGATGTCGCGATGAATGACATTGATCTCGTGCGCTACGCCGAGTGCCTCGCACAGCGGTTCGAACACCGCCAGCGCCTGGAACGGCTGGAGTGTACCGACGCGTTCGATCAGCTTGCTGAGCTCCTCGCCATCGAGGCGCTCCATGCAGAGATACGGACGATCGTCCTGGCTGATGCCGGCCTCGATGAGGTTGACGACGCTCGGGTGACTCAACCGGCGAAGCACTTCGATCTCGCGCTCGAAGCGCGCGAGCATCTCGTTCGAGCCGGCGAAGTGCGCGTGGAGCAGCTTGAGTGCGGCCCGCTGCTCGCCCTTCCGCACATCGTACACGGTGCCGAATCCACCACCGCCGAGCGTTCCCTGGACGATCCACGCCCCGATCGAGTCCCCGGCGACCACCTCGCGATCGTCGCGCAACTTGCGGCGGTCCTGGCCGCCGAGGTCACGGGTTCGATCGTCGGACATTGGCTCGAGCGTATCATCCGAGTCGCCGCGATCAGGTGTCGTCGGCGCGGATCCGATGTCGTACGAGCAGCTCGCGGAGGTGATTGCGGTCCATGCGCACCGCGCGCGCAGCTCGCGAGAGATTTCCGTCATGGTGATCGATGAGGGAGCGGACGTACTCCCGCTCCCACTCGGCCACCGCGCGCTCCTTCGCGCCGCGAAACGACATGCCATCGACGAACCGAGCCTCTTCGCGCGGCGCGGGAGTCGGTGGTGCATCGTCGGTAATCTCGCGCCAGACGTTGGGGTCACCGAGGAGGACGATCCGCTCGATCGCGGCCCGTAGCTCGCGCACATTCCCTGGCCAGTCGTGCCGCGAGAGGTCGGAGATCAACTCCGCCGGCGGTTCGCCTCCACCGCGCGAGAGCTGAGCGTAGAAGTGTGCGATGAACAGCGGGATGTCCTCGCGCCGCTCACGCAGTGGTGGCACTCGCAGGCGGAACGTGTTGAGCCGGTAGTAGACGTCCGACCGAAATCGACCACGGTTGATCTCGGAGCGCAGGTCCCGGTTGGTCGCGGCGATCACGCGAATGTCGAGCTTGATCTGTTCGTTGCCACCGATCCGCTTGACCAGCTTCTCCTCGAGGGCACGCAGAAGCTTGGGCTGCATGTCGAGCGGAAGCTCCCCGATCTCGTCGAGGAACACGGTGCCAGCCTTCCCCGCCTCGAACGCACCGATCCGCTGCCCGCCGGCGCCCGTGAACGAGCCCTTCTCGTGCCCGAACAGCTCGCTCTCGATCAGGTTCGGCGGGATCGATCCACAATCGATGACGATGAAGGGTCCCGAGGCGCGAGGGCTCGCCTCGTGAATCGCCGATGCGAGCAGGCCTTTTCCAGTGCCGGTCTCGCCTTCGAGCAGGATGGTAGCGTCCGACTCGGCGAGCTTCGGCAGCACCGCGAAGATTCGCCGCATTGCCTCGCTTGCGCCGAGCGCACGCCCCCAGCGGCTCTCCTTCGAGAGCGCAGCGCGCGCATCACCGACCACTGCCTCGAACCTCAGCCGCGTGCTTCCCAGCGCGATCACCGCACTCGGCGAGAGATATGCGCGCTCGACCGTGAC
>JAYUYE010000336.1:0-11160 GCA_043752985.1 Myxococcales bacterium | reverse complement strand
GTGGCGTGTTTCTCGCCGATACCTGCTCCGTGATCGGCGACGTCGAGATCGGCGAGGAGACTTCGATCTGGTACGGCACCGTGATCCGCGGCGATGTGATGCCGATCCGGATCGGAGCGCGGACCAGCGTCCAGGACAACACCGTCGTGCACGTCACCGCGGGACGATCCGGCACCACGATCGGCAGCGACTGCACGATCGGGCACGGCGCGATCCTCCACGCGTGTACGGTCGCGGACTTCTGCTTGATCGGAATGGGATCCATCATCCTCGACGGTGCGCGCATCGGTCGGGGAAGCCTCGTGGGTGCAGGTGCGCTCGTGACGCCGGGAACCGACATCCCGCCGGATAGTCTCGTGATCGGATCGCCTGCGCGGGTGAAGCGCGCGATCAACGAGAAGGAGCGGGAGCAGATCGTGTTCGGGGCTGCTCACTATGTCGAGCTGACCCGTCGCTACCTTGCAGAAGGCGGCTGATTCTCGGTACGGTACAACGTCGGATGAAGCGTCCGCGATCCGGGACGTCTGAGCTGATGACACGCATGACTCGGCAGGGAGTAGCTGGCGTTCTTCACGCCACAGTCGTACGCGTTGCCGCGATCGCGGCCGTGCTGCTGATCCTGTTTGCGGCGCCGCTCGCGCACGCCGACGCCGTTGACTCGCTGGTCGATCAGCTCGAGGACAGCTCCGACAAGGTCCGGCTCTCCGCCGCGCTCAACTTGACCAAGCTTGGCGATGCAAAAGCGATCCTTCCGCTCGCGAAGGCGCTCGGCAACGACAACGACAAGAACGTCCGCAGTGCCGCAGCCGTCGGCCTCGGCAAGCTGATCACCGCGACCACCAAGGCCAACGTGAAGAAGCTGGCGATGGCGGCGTTGACGAGAGCGGCCGCAGAAGACTCGAGCGAATTCGTGAAGGCGCAGGCAGAGAAGGCGCTCAAGGCGCTCGGCGGCACGGCGCCCCCGGCGACCAGCGCCGGTAGCGGAAGCAGCGGGGGAGGCGGCGGCATCTACGTCAACATCGGGCCGATGTCGTCGAAGACCGGCAACGCGACCGCCGACCCGAAGCTGCGGACGCTGATGAACAAGGTCGCGATCAAGACGATGGGCCGGGCGCCCCACATGCCGACGACGTGGCCGGGTGGGCTCCCGACGAAGGCCCAGCTGGCCTCCAAGAAAGTGGACGGCTTCTACGTGGACGGTACGCTAAATGAGGTGAAGGTCACGACCAGCGGATCGACCTCGACGGTTTCCTGTAAAGTCAGCATGTTACTCGCGAGCTTCCCGGACAAGAGCGTGTTTGGCTTTCTCAACGGTGGCGCCAAGGTTCAAGGCAGCTCGTCACAGCGCGATATCGACCTCGGGATGGAAGATTGTGTGTCGGCGGTGATGGAAGACTTGATCGCGAAGAAGATTATCCCGACGATCTGTACGAAGGCGACCTGCCCGTGACTGCCGCACCTCACAAGAACTACAAGCGCAGCTGGAAGAACCTCTTGATCAACAAGAGGTACCAGCTGCAGTTCACGCTGTTCATGGTCGGACTATCGACCGTGCTCATGGCGGGGCTCGGCATCTGGGTCATGAAGGTCGCGAACGAGACCACGACCGTCAGCATGGCGAGCGTGCGCGGAACGCCGTGCCCGAAGATCGCGGCGCTCACCGATCCATCGGATGAAGAGCTGCCGCCCGTTCCGATGAAGCTTCCAGCGACAGGTGAGGCGCCCGCATCAGCGCCGGAGCCCGCACCGCCTGCGCCCGAGCCGCCGTGGGCCGGCAACGGCAGCGTTGGCAGCGGCGAGTTGCCGACGGAGGAGCCGACGCGCAAGGTCCAGGTCCAGATCGAAGAGAGCACGATGGAGATGACGCCGGCGGCGGCGCCGACTCCGCCGAAGGTTCCGGCGGATTTCGCGGCCAAGGTTGTCGCTCACTACACGTGCGAGATGAAGCTCGCCGGCAAGATCGACGGGCTCGAGCGAGGACGCGAGTTGATCCTGTGGGTGCTGATCGCGACGGGTCTCCTGCTCGTGCTGGGCCTCGCGGTCTACGGCATCAAGATGACCCACAAGGTGGCAGGCCCGCTGTTCAAGGTCAGCCTCTACCTCGCGAAGATGAAGGACGGTCGCTACGACAAGGTCTGGAACCTGCGCAAGGGCGATCAGCTCGTCGACTTCTACGATCACTTCAAGACTGCGCACGCGGGCGTGGTGCAGATGCAGAAGGACGACATCGCGAAGATCAAGGGCGTGATCGAAGCCGCCGAGACCGCGGGCGCCGGCGAGAATCCGACCGTTGTCTCGCTCCGCGCGCTGATCGCGCGCAAGGAGAAGTCCATTGAGTGATCCGACGGCAGCCACCGGTGGCACAGCGTCCGTCCCGACGGGCCCGCGTCCTCGCTACAAGCGCAAGCTCTCGAACTACCTGCTCGATAAGAAGCTGCAGCTTCGCTACGTGCTGCTCGTGACGATCCTGTCCGGCATGATCGCCGGCGCGCTCGGCTACTTGATCTATCAGCAGAAGCGCGCCGCTTCGGAGTCGATCGAGAAGGATCTCCAGGCGCTGACTCAGGCCGATTCGAGCCAGGAAGATTTCCAGGAGCACGTCGCGAGCGGTCTGGAGTCCGAGGATCGCGCGCTCGTCTACAAGATGGTCGGCGTCGGCATCGGCCTCGTCGTGATCCTGTCGCTGTATCTGTTGATCATGACCCACAAGGTCGCCGGGCCGCTGTTCAAGGTCTCGATGTACTTCGATCGAATGGCTGTCGGAAGGATAGGTGCCGTCACACCCTTGCGACAGGGCGACATGCTCCAGGACTTCTATCTGAACTTCCAGGAGATGCACGACTCCGTACGAGAACGCGCCAAGCAAGACCTTGGCACGCTCGAGGAGTCGCTCACGAAGCTGCGCGAAGCGAAGAACAACGCGGACTATCGTGGCGAGAAGCAGGCCGAGCTCGATGAGGCTCTCGCGGAGCTCGACAAGCATCTCGCCGAGCGCAAGAAGCAGCTCGCCTAGCGCGGCGTGATTCGCGCGCTCGCCGCTGGCGCAGTCTGTTGCGATTCGGCCCACCACGCGGGGAGGTTCAGCTGACGCCGGCGGGCCGTCGCCGCGACGATCGTCGGGTCGGCCGCCCGTCGCCGCCGTCGCCGCCGTAACCAACCAGGGAGAGGCCGAGAACGAGTCCAAGGAGAGCCTTCATGCGGGTTGGCTCCCCCCGACGCTTCGAGGCTGTCAATCATCGGGTAAGATCGGGGTCGTGGGGTCCGCGAGCGCGCTGATGGAGCTGGGCGAACGGTACTGGGCGCTCGGTCTTCCGGCCGCCGCCAAGAGCGCGCTCGGGCGTGCGCTGGCAGAGACTGACGACGCAACTCCTGCGTTTCGGCTCACCGAGATCGCGCTCTCGCAGGGCGACTCGGCGAGCGCGCGGAAGTTCGCGGCCGAGGCGGCGAAGCGCGCCCCCGGGCCGGCCGCCAAGATCTTGCTCGGCCGGGCACAGGTTGCAGCCGGCGATCTCGCCGCGGCGCGGATGACGCTCGCGACCGCGCTCGACGCACCGAAGCTCGCGCCGTGGGATCGCGCGCGCGCACACCTCGAGCTGTCGCGTGCGGCGGACGCGCAGGGCGATGTGAACGGGGCCGGCGCGCAAGCCGGCGCGGCGTTCGAAGCGGCGGTCACCGCGGCCTCGCATGGTGTCGCGCACGAATCGCTAACACTGCTCGAGGAGATCAGCGCGGCGCTTGTCGCGAATGGTCGGAGTGCCGAGGCAGCGGCGAGCCTCGAGGGCGTCAAGGACACCACCGGCCGCCGCATGTGTGCCGCGGCGCTGCTGTCCGCGCGGCACGCCGCCGGCGATGCAGCCGTCACAGATCGCGCGATCGACGAAGAGCTCGCAGCGATCGAGACCAGCAGTGCCGCGATCCGACTGCGGCGGCTCGAGCGGCGCGCGCGCAAGCACGGCGTGGTCGATCACGTGGCGCTGCTCGGCGAGCTCGACGCCTTGATCGACGCCGCGACAGGCGAAGCCTTGCCCGCGGTGGATCGCGCGCGGCTGTGGTTTCTCTACGGCTCGCTCTGCGCCGACGATCTCGCAACCCGCGATCGCGCTGAAGTTGCGTATCGCAAGGGCCTCGCGTTCCAGCCCGGGCACACCGCGGCGGCATGCCGGCTCGCGTTGCTGATGCTCGATCGCGGTGACCAGGCCGGCGCGCTCACCGAGATCGAGCGTGCGCTGCGGATCGATGCCAGCCATGGCCTTGCGTGGCGCAACGCCGCGCGCATGCTCGACGCGAAGTCGCCGAGCCTCGGTGTCGTGGTCGGGCGGCTGCTCGACGCTGCGAACCCAGGGGCAGGGAGCGCGGCCGGTGCGGTCGTGCCACGCCTCGTCACCGCGACCGCCGAGGTCGTGCGCCACGATGTGATCGCCGGCGTCTACGCGCACGGCCATCGCGTGAAGAATTTGCTCGGCATCATCGGCGCGCGCGCCCGCTCCGCACGCAAGCTCGCGGCAGAGGGCGAGCTCCACGACCGGCTCAAGGATCTCGAGACCGACGTCACCGCGCTTTACGAGGAGTGGGCGCAGTACCTGCGCTCGATGCAGGCGCCGACGCCGACGGTCGAGCTCGTCCCGCTCTCGCCGCTGCTCCACGAGGTCGTGATGGCCGCGCAGGCGCGGACCCAGCAGGTGCCGATCACGCTCCAGACCGCGGCCGGGCTGCCGGATGTCCGCGGTGACCGCATGCTACTCCGCGAAGCGATGCTCAACGTCATCTCGAATGCGGCCGAGGCCTGTGCGCCCGCCGGTGGCGAGGTCCTCGTTCGCGTGCGCGCAGTGATCGCCCCGGGTGGCAGCACGGCGCCGCTCGTGGAGCTGGTCGTCTCCGACACGGGCCCGGGCATTCCGCGCTCGCACCTTGGCCGGCTGTTCGTCCCCGGGTTCACCACCAAGGAGACGGGCTCTGGCGTCGGGCTCGCGATCGCCGAGCGCGTGGTCGCTGCGCACCATGGCCGGATCACCGTCGACTCCGAAGAGGGCCGCGGGACCACGATCACGATCACGCTACCGACCGATAACCGCGGACTCGCATCGCTGCCGATGTGGTCAGCCGAGCGAGGCCTGCCGTGACGATCGGAACCATCCTCTGCGTCGACGACCAGGCCGAAGTTCGCCGCCTGCTCGGCGACGTGTTCCGCGCGCGCGGCAGCAACGTGGTCGGCTTCGACGACGGCGAGGATGCGATCAAGTGGCTCGGCTCCAACGAGGCGGACCTGGCGATCCTCGATCTCGACCTCGGCCCGAACCGGCGCACCGGTATCGAGATCTGTCGCGCGATCCGGCTGCGCCTCCCCGAGCTGCCGATCATCATCCTCACCGGTCACGGCACGATCGACGATGCGGTCCAGGCCGTGAAAGCCGGCGCGGTCGACTTCATCACGAAGGACCCGTACCTCGAGGACAAGCTCGAGATCTCGGTCGAGAAGGTCGAGCGGATCCTTCAGCACGCTCTCGATCGGCGGCGCCTCGAGGAGGAGAACCGCGAGCTGCGTGCGACCAACGAGCGGCTCCGCAAGGCGGCGGGCCGGCGCTGGCAGATCGTGGGCGACTCGCAACCGATGCGCACCGTGATGACGAAGATCGAGAAGGTCGCGCCGCTTCCGCGCCCGGTCCTCGTCCTCGGACCGCGCGGCACCGGCAAGGAGCTCGTCGCACGCGCGATTCACACGCTGTCTCCGCGCGCGTCCGAGCCGTACATCACGATCAACTGCGCCGCGGTCGCCGAGAGCTTGCTCGAAAGCGAGCTGTTCGGTCACGAGGAGGGCGCGTTCACCGGCGCGACCAAGCAGAAGGAAGGCAAGTTCGAGCTCGCCGACGGCGGCACGCTGTTCCTCGACGAGATCGGGAACATGTCGCTCGAGTTCCAGGCCAAGATCCTGCGCGTCCTCGAGTACCAGCGGTTCGAGCGCGTCGCCGGCAGCGAGTCGATCCAGGTCAACGTCCGTGTGATCGCGGCGACCAACTCCGACCTCAAGCAGGCCATGGCAGACGGCAAGTTCCGCCCGGATCTCTACGACCGGCTCGCGTTCGAGGTCATCACGCTGCCGGCACTCGCGACCCGGATGGAGGACGTCCCGGTGCTCGCGATGCACTTCCTTGCGCGGTTCCGCCAGGACGTCGCCGGGATCGCGGTCAAGGAGATCAGTGCAGGCGCGCTCGATCGGTTCGCGCAGTACGACTACCCGGGCAACGTTCGCGAGCTGAAGAACATCGTCGAGCGCGCCGCGTACATGGCCACGCACGAGGTGCTGACCGAGGCCGACGTCGACGTCGCACTACCGCCCGAGGCACACGGGGCCGCCGCGTCGTCGGGCGTCACGTTCGCGGACGATCCGCGACGCCCACTCAACGAGCGCGTCGATTCGTTCGAGGAGTGGCTGTGCCGCGACGCGCTCGAGCGGACGCGGTTCAAGCAGAAGGAAGCTGCGGCGCTGCTCGGCCTGACCTACGACCAGTTCCGGCAGCGCTATCGCAAGTACGCACTCGGCAAGGAGTAGAGCTAGACTCGCAGCACGATGGGCATCTTCTCCAAGATCAAGAACGGCATCTCGAGCAAGGCGAACGCCGCCCTCGACAAGGCGATCGATCCCGAGAAAGAAATCGAGATGGCGATCCTCGAGCTCGAGGACGGCAAGAAGAAAGCCATGGCCGAGCTGATCTCGTACAAGGCCACCGCGAAGATGATGGACAACGATCTCGAGAAGTACAAAGCCAAGGGCACCGAGTGGGAGCGTCGGGCGATGACCGCGATCAAGGCCGGCGACGACGAGGCTGCGAAGGTCGCGCTGCGTGAGAAGAAGGCGTGCGAGACCGAGTACTCGAAGATCGAGCGCGACAAGCACGAGGCCGCCGGCTACGCGATCCAGCTCAACAAGAGCCGCAAGGAGTTCGAGACCAAGCTCCAGCTCCTCAAGATGCGCAAGGGCACGCTCGCGACGCAGCTCGCTTCGGCGCGGTCGGCGAACGGAGACGTATTCGGCAATGACACGTCCGTCTGGGACAAGTTCAAGTCGGCCGAGGACCGCATCGATCAGGAAGTGATCGAGAGCGAGGTCGACGCGGCAATGCGCGGCGAGGGCGCCGAAGCCGCCGAGCTCGATGCGAAGATCCTTGCTGCCTCCCGCAAGGACGGCCAGCTCGCGCTTCCCGACGGGCCCGACGACGCGCTGTCCAAGCTCAAGTCGAAGATGGCCGCCGACAAGGAGGCCAAGCAGAAGTCGCTCCCACCCAAGCCCGACGACACGAAGCCGTGATGCTGACCACGACCATCGGGCCGGCGACGACGGCGAGCGCCGTCGACTCCGACGAGGCGCTCTCGACCCGGCTACGTGATCTCGCGCTGGTCGACATCGACGCGCTGATCGCCGGGACGAAGAAACCCGTCGAGCTGGTCACCGCCTTCGCAGAGGATGTTGCAGATGCCCTGCGAGAGGCGCGCGCGCGGATCGGGGCACTTCGCGCCGTCCTGGGCGGCGCCGATCCGTTGAACATCCTCGATGCCACGATTCGCCAGCGGGGCTCCGATGCCGGGGCTGCCGGTGCAGACCGTGTCCGGGCCCGCCTGGGCACCCAGGCCGAGGCCGCCCGGGCCCTGGCCCGCCTGTCGGACCTTGCCGCAGGCCTGGTCCCCAAATTGTTCGAAGCCGATCGACGTCGCTGACCCAAAGCTGGCCGCGTTGTTGTTGTCCAAGTCTCGGTCCCTTTATAATGCCGCCAATGGCTGACGGGGACCCAGACCTCGACCTTGCGCGGCAAGGCAACCGCGAAGCGTTTGGTCGCCTCGTGCAGAAGTATCAACGACGCGTGTACTCCGCCGCACTCCA
The DNA here is from genome assembly GCA_043752985.1 of Myxococcales bacterium. Lineage (GTDB taxonomy): Bacteria > Myxococcota_A > Polyangia > Haliangiales > Haliangiaceae > JABFXX01. Next base: position 3,287 of record JAYUYE010000336.1, on the reverse strand, counting down.
TATCCTCGGCAATCACAGTGATGCCGACGACGCCACGCAAGAGGCGTTCGTCCGCGCGTATCGCGGGTTGTCGACGTTCGATGGACGCGCTGACTTCTTCACCTGGCTCTACCGCATCACGATCAACACCGCGCTGAACTCGCTGCGCTCCGACAAGCGCGGGAGCGCGCTCACGCAGAGAAGCAACACCGAGGCGCAGCACGTCGGTGGGAGACCGGAGGCCCTCGGGCAGGTCGCATCGAACCCAGCGCAGCAAGTGCAGCAGACCGGCGAGGTCGCACGCGTCATGCTCGCGGTGTCGCAGCTGTCCGCCTCGCTGCGGGTGACGCTCGTGCTCGCCACGATCGAAGAGATGCCACACAAACAGATCGCCGAGATTCTCGAGATCCCCGAGGGAACCGTGGCCTGGCGCGTCAACGAGGCGCGTCGTCTGCTCCGCTTGAAACTCTCCGGTGATGACCCGAAGCCCGCGACCCCTGACGGTCAAGTGAAAAATGTCTGACGACCTCGATGACCTGCTGCGCCGCTCAATGAAAACCCTGGACGAGCAGGTGCCGTCGGGTTATTTCGAGGGCCTTCCACAGCGGACGCTCGCGCGTCTGGAGGACAGCAGCATGCAGACCACGGGGACCTCGAGCAGTTCTGATCCGTCTACGGGCCGCGTCGCGCCACCGCCGGCTGTCGCGAAGGAAGATCGGGACGAGGACTCGGGGCTGCACGATATCCGCAGCCTGGCGTCATCGACGAAGCTCCGGCTCTCGTCGCGGCGCTCCACGCAGAACCCGGTCGTCGGTGAGGATGACATCCTCGCGTCGTCGTCGGCGGGCTGGAAGAACGTCGCGCTCCCCGCGCCGGCGAAGATGGTCTCGCTCCCCGACCTCGCCGATCTGCCGACCAAGGCGGAGATCGAGGCGCTCGACAAGGCCGCACAAAAGAAGTCCAAGACTGCCGCGAAGGCACCGAAGGCCAACCCGATCGAGGTCGCCACTCCGGTGGCTGCGGTCGAGGCAGCGGCGCCCGCCGGTCCTTCCGTCGGCACGTCGTCGGCTCCGATGATTGGCTCGCGAATCGCCGCGCAGAAGTCGGGCGGCGGACGCGGCAAGATGATCGCGCTCCTCGGCCTCGGCGCATCGGCCGCTGCCGCAGCTGTGTTCTTCCTCGTCATCAACAAGCCGAGCGAGAGCGAGAGCAGCCTCAAGTACGAGTCGAAGGCCAGCGCACCGCTGCCCGAGATGACGGCCAAGCAGCTCCCGCCTCCCGCCGCGGTCGCTGCGGTCGAGCCAGCCGCCGCTGGCTCTGCGGCTCCCGCGGACGTGCCGGCGCCCGAGCCCGTTGTCGCGGCCGCGACGAAGGCCGAGAAGGCCGAGAAGCCCGGTAAGGTTCACAAGGTCGAGATCCGCGACACCATGGCGAAGGAGACCAAGCCGGCCGAGAAGGTCGTCGTGGCTCCCAAGGACGAGGTCAAGAAGGGCGGCGACGATGGCGAGCCGTCGTTCGACGCACTCCTCAAGGAAGCCGGCGTCAGCGATCACAAGAAGGACGCGAAGGTCGCGCTCGAGAAGAAGTCGCTGTCTGGTGGCGACATCAAGACCGGCATGGGATCCGTCGCTGGCAAGGCCGCCAAGTGTTACGCGGGTACCCAGGGCACCGCGGCGGTCAAGCTGACGGTCGCGCCCTCGGGCTCGGTCCAGAAAGTCTCGGTCACGGGGGTGTTTGCCGGTACGCCGGTCGCCGCGTGCGTCGAGTCGGCCGTGAAGTCGGCGTCGTTCCCCGCGTGGGATGGCGGACCGCAGACGATCAGCTACAGCTACTTGCTCGCCGAGTAAGTTGCATCACTTCACGGTGATGCAGCCGAGGTTCGCGCGCCGGTTCGCAGGATTCACGGTTGTCCACCGCCGATCCCCGCGATAGGGTCCGCGGCGGCTCATGAGGAAGGTCTCGAACGGACGGTACTTCGAGGATTTCGGCATCGGCCAGCACCTGGTCCATGCGATTCCGCGCACCCTCCACGGTGGCGACATCTCGATGTACATGGCCCTGACGGGCGAGAAGAACGCACTGTCGTCGTCGACCGAGCTCGCTCGCTCTCTCGGCTTCCAGCGCGAGGTGATGCCGGACCTCCTGGTGTTCCACGTCGTGTTCGGCAAGTCAGTGCCGGACATCTCGCACAACGCGACCGCGAACCTCGGCTACGCGGATGTCCGCTTCCTGCGGCCAGTGTATCCGGGGGACACGCTGGTTGCCGAGAGCGAGGTCATCGGACTGCGCGAGGTCTCGAGCGGCGAGGCAGGCGTGGTCTACGTCCGTACGCGCGGCACGAACCAGAAAGGTCAGGAGGTCCTGTCGTTCGTGCGCTGGGTGATGGTTCCCAAGCGCGACAAGGACGCGGCGAGGGGCATCAACAGCGTGCCGCAGCTGCCGGCGGTCGTCACCGCGGATCGCCTGCCAGTCCCCGAGTCGATGAACTTGCAGCGGTTCCCGGATCTCGCGTGGGCGTTCGGCTCGACCGCGCGGTGGGACGACTACGACGTCGGCGAGCGCCTCGATCATCCGGATGCGATGACGATCGAGGAAGCCGACCATACGCAAGCGACGCGCCTCTACCACAACAGCGCGCAGGTTCACTTCGACGCCAAGAGCATGGCCGGGACCAAGAACGGCAAGCGCCTTGTCTACGGCGGTCACGTGATCAGCGTCGCGATGGCGCTCGCACAGAATGGCCTCAACACGCAGCTCCGCCTCGCCGCGTGGAACGGTGGCGCTCACGTCGCCCCGACGTTCGCCGGCGACACGCTGCGCGCGTTCACTCAGGTCATCGAGCGAGCCGAGCTGCCGAGCCGCCGCGATATCGGCGCGCTCCGTCTCCGGCTGTCGGCGGTGAAAAACGTGTCGGCATCCGAGCTCGCGAACGTTCCGCCGCTGCTGTCGGGCACGAAGGAGCCACGCATCGTGCTCGAGCTCGACTACTGGTCGCTGTTCCCGCGGAGGTAGCCGCGTGCCGGCCGCGCTCGGACAGCGATCCAGCCGGCGAGTGCCGCGACCAGCACGAGGGCGATCGCGAGCGCCGCGCGCAACGGCCCGCGCGACGACGCCTCGACGGTGAACGGCCCCACCTTCGCGAGCGTGGGGCGGATCGCGCCGAGCTCGACGAGGATCACCGGCCGCTCGATCTCCGGGGCCGTCGCGCGCGTCAGCTCCGTCGCCGATCGCGTGATCGCGGTGCGGTCGGCGCGGTCGTCGATGACGATCAGCACGGCGGCGCTGCTCGGCGACGGCGAGGTGACCGC
>JAYUYE010000335.1:0-4744 GCA_043752985.1 Myxococcales bacterium | reverse complement strand
CGACCTTGTCGAGGCTGATCGTGTAGCTCTCCTCATCGGCGAGCTGGTTCTGCCCGAACAGCGTGTAGAGGCTGGCGAGCTTGCCGTTGATCTCCTTCATCCGCGTCTTCTGCTTCGCGCCGAGTGCCGCGCCGCGACGCGCGAAGTTGCGATACACGACGTCGAGCAGCCGTAGCTGATCGGCGGTCAGGTTCGACGTCTTGCGCGCGTCGTGGACCGTCTTGATTCGCGCGAATAGCTTCTCGTTCTGGATGATCTCGTCGTTGAACGCCGAGAGGATCGGAGCCATCTCGGTCTCTACGTCCTGCATCGCCTTGTCGCTCAGCGTCGACGTGTAAATGCCCATGATCACGTTTGCGCGGTAGAACGGCCGGCCCGAGTCCTCGAGCGCCGCGACCGTGTTGTCGAACGTCGGTGCTTCTTTCGTATCGATGATCGCCTGGAGCTCCGTGCGCTGGAGATCCATGCCTTGGAGCAGCGCCGGCTTGAAGTCGGCGACCTTGAACTTGCCGAACGCGGGACCACCGCCATACGGGCCGGAGTAGGGAGCGAGGAGGGGCGGCAACTTCACGGCGGGCTCACCTTTGGCAAAGGACAGCTTGCTGCGGAACGCGAACAGGGCGGCAGCGGAGGCGGTCGCGAACAGGAACGTGCGTCTCTGCATCGCGGGCACAGTACTGTAGGCGAGAGAGAATGGGGAACCGCGGTCGTCCCGGGAGGCCGCACCGGGACCCCGGTGGTACATTGGCGATACCGTGCCACGCGATCAGGACGTGAACGACCGGACGATGGTCGAGCGCATCGATCCGTTTGTCGGATCGGTTCTCGATCGTCGGTACAAGATCGACTTTCGGCTCGCGGCGGGCGGGTTCGGCGCGATCTATCGCGCGACGCACATCAAGTCGGGTCACGAGGTCGCGCTCAAGGTGTTGCACCCGCAGCTGACCGCCGATGCGGGCGTGGTCGCCCGGTTCCGTCGCGAAGGCGCGACCATGACGACGTTGCGCAGCCCGCACACGATCACCGCGTACGAGCTCGGCGAGGCTGACGACGAAACGCTCTACATCGTGATGGAGCTGCTCCGCGGCGAGAGTCTGTTCGAACGCTACCGCGCGCAAGGCCGGTTCGATTGGAAGCGAATGGTCAAGGTCGCGCGCGCGATCTGCGACTCGCTCGCCGAGGCGCACGGCCTCGGCATCGTGCATCGCGATCTGAAGCCGACGAACATCCACCTCGAGTCGAAGGGGGAGGATCCCGACTTCGTGAAGGTGCTCGACTTCGGCATCGCGAAGATCCTGCGCGACAGCGACTTCGATTCGAGTGATCTGACAAACGCCGGGCAGATGATCGGCACGCTCGACTACATGTCTCCCGAGCAGATGGTCGGCGGCACCTGCACCGGTCAGAGCGACATCTACACGCTCGGCATCCTGATGTACGAGATGATCGCAGGCGTGCGTCCGTTCGCCGAGGCGCAGACCGCAGGGGCCGCGCTCGCGGCGATCCTCCGGACCGTCCCGCCGCCGCTGTCGAAGTGGACGCCGGTGCCCGACGAGCTCGACCGCATCCTCGCGCGCTGCCTCGAGCGCGATCCGCTGCAACGCTATGCCACCGTCGATGAGCTTGCCGGCGAGCTCGACCAGCTGATCGCCGCGAACGACGTCGACGAGGTCACACGCACCGTCGCGATCGATCCGAGTGAGCTCGGCGCCAGCGGCACGATGAGCGGCATCACGCCGTCGCCCGAAGCGCGCCCGCCCGCGCGCGCGAAACCGCCGAGCACCGCGCCGCCCGAACCGCGACCGTCGATGCGCCCGGGACCACCGAGCGCGTCACCCGTTCCGACGTCAGGCGAGCACACGTGGAGCGGCGATCCACCACGCAGCGAGTCGGGACGCACCAAGGTGCCGACCGGGATGCCGCGCACCGAAGCGGTCGAGCCACCGTTCTTCTGGCAGCCGACGACACCGAATCCGGTGATCCCGCGCGCCGCGGTACCACGCCGAGCGCCCACCGCGTCACCGCTTCCTCGACCCGACACCGACTACGCGGTGACCGCGCCGGTGCAGAAGTTCTCCCGCGCACCGCCGCCGCCGCCGCCGCCGCCGCCGTCGCCTGGCATGCCGTCCGCGTCACCCTTCAAGACCACGCTGCCGGGCGCGCAGATGCCGCCAAATCCCACCGCGCGCCCGAGTCAAGCGCAGTTCTCGCCGATGGCGCCCCTCCCGGGTCAGCCGCCGACGCCGTACGCAAAGTCGCCGAGCTATCCGCATCCGCCGGCCCCAGTCTCGAGTTATCTGTCACCGGAGTTCCCTCCACCCGCGTCGACATTTCCGCCGCCGCCGGGGGGGCAGGCGCCGCGGTTTTCTTCGTCGCTGATCGCCGGGCAGAACTTCCCGCCGACGCCGATGGTCGATCAGCCGTACGCACCGCAGCCGATCGATGATGGTCGCGGCTCGCGCCCGATTCTCGATCTCAATGCGTTTCCGCAGCACCGGATGCCACAGCGGGGCAGCTACCCACAGCAGTCGCAGGGTGACGCGTTCGACATGGGACAGCTCCAGGCGCGCGATGCCGCGATGCGGCGCTGGATCTGGATCGCGGTGCTGATCGTCGGCGCGGTCGTCGGCATCGTGCTCGCCGCGCAGCTCTGATCAGGGTGCTGGATCGACGGCAAGCTGCACGGTCAGCGGTTTGTCTCCGCGCTCGATCGCGATCTTGAGCGATGTACCGAGCTTGCCTTCCTCGATCTCGGAGACGAGATCGCCGACCCGCCAGCGCGGAATCACCCGGTCATTGATCAGGAGGATCACGTCACCGACCGCGAGCCCGGCGCGCGCTGCAGCACTGCCCGTCTCCACCGCCTTCACCATCGTCTCGTTGAGTTGGAGCTCGAGCTCGAGGCCGACGTGGGCGCGACGGGCGACACGCACCGGTTGGGCAGTGAGCTCGAGCCGCGTGGTCTGTCCAGCGATGACCTCGCTCTCGCCGCGAGCGCCGGTGGTGTCATTGCTGCAGGCCACCGTTGCGGTGCCCGCGAGCACGCGATCGAACCGATACGCACCCTTGCCGTCGGTGACGGCGATGTCGGCATCTCGACGCTCGTAGCCAAAGCGATCCGCCTCGGTGAACACGTGACAGCGCAGTCCACTGACCGGCGCGCGTGTTGCTTCGTCGACGACCGTCCCGGCGATCACCCCGGAGCCACGCTGGTGCAGCGCGAGCTTCGCACGCCGCGCAGACGACACCTCGACACTCGCGAAATCGATCCCCGACGGCGAGGTCGCCACCACGTGATAGGTTCCGGCGGGCAGCTCGGCGAACCGAAACGTCTCGCCGGTGATCCCGGCGCGGTGGCGCATGCCCGTGCCGCCCATGCGCATCGCGACAATCTCGGGCGCGACCGTGAAATCGGCGAAGGTGCCGTCGATCCCACCGACGCCGGGCAGCCGGAGCACGACATCGGTGCGTCCCGCAGCGACGTCGGCTTCATGTTGATCGCTGCGCGCGGCCGTCGCGTGGACTGTGTACGTCCCGGCCGGCAGATCGCGGATCGTGAACGCACCCGTCTCGTCGGTCGGGGCCCTTGGCGAGCGCGAGTAGCCGCCGATCGGCGTGGCGGTGACGGCGACATCTGCGACCGGCGCGCCCGCCGCATCGAGCACCCGCCCAGCGATCGACAGGCGCTCCCTGCGGATCTTGATCCGCACGCCCGTGATCTGGCTTCCGCCATCGCGGACCGTGATCGGAGGATGACGACGACCCGTGGCAGGCGGATAGGACAGCGATGCGCCATCGCCTTGTCGAACCTCGCACGCATACTCGCCGCCTCCGGACAGGGCGCGTGCGCTGAACGTCCCGTCATCCGCGGTGGTTGCCACGCCGAAGTCGCGGCCGCGCAACAGCGTGAAGCTGAGCGTCACGCCGGCGACCGGCGCATCGTTCTGATCGACGACGATGCCCGCGATCGATGCGGACAGCTCCATCTCGACATCGACGCCCGTCTTCTGCTCACCGGCGGCGATCGTGACCTTGGGGCCGTTCGTGAACGCGCCGATTCGCTTGGACTCGGCGTAGATCTGAAACGTCCCGGCCTCGAGGCCGCGGATCGTGTAGGTCCCATCGTGCTCGGACTGCGCGTAGCTCGACTGGCTCGCGTTGAGTCGCGCGCCGTCGATTGGCTTGCCACCGCGCAGGACGCGCCCGGAGATCGACGCGAGCCGTTCGACCTCGTAGACGAGCCCGGTGACATCCGCGTTCGTGATGGTCACCTTCGGCCGCGGGGTGGCGACGAGGCGGAAGTCAGGGACATACGGCTCGTAGTCGCCGGGGAACGCGTGATCGATCACGAAGCTGCCGTCGGGCTGGGTGATCGCATCGAGGCGTCGCCGCGGATCGCGGGACGTGCGCTGCACCATTCCGATCGTCACACCGGCCTGGGGCGCGCGGGTTCCCTGTTCGACAACCTTGCCGGCGATCACCAGCGTGGGCGCGAGCGCGCAGACGACGTCGTCGTGCGGCTGGCCGATCTCCGCGATGACCTCGATGGGACGCCGGGTCGCGAGGCCGTCCGCGACCGCGGTCACGACCTGACGCCCGGGCGAGATACCGCTGAACTGGAACCGACCGTCCGGATCCGATGACGTGGTCGCAGTCGCGAACCGCCTCGCCGTGCGCGGATCGTCGGAGTGCAACTCGACGATCGCGCCCGCGACCGGAGCTTGATCATCCTCGCGCACGACGC
>JAYUYE010000334.1:0-1786 GCA_043752985.1 Myxococcales bacterium | reverse complement strand
GCCGATCCGCAGCTGATCAAGACCGCCGAGGAGCTCGCGCTCGCCGATCCCCACGTCATCAAGGTCGTGCGCATCCTCTCGGTGCAGCAGGGGCCTGGCGAGATTCTCGTCGCGATGAAGCTCAAGTTCCGGTCGGGCCTCGACACCGACCAGCTCGTCGAGACGATCAACAAGTTCGAGCGCGCGCTCGAGGCCCGGATCCCGGAGGTGAAGTGGAGCTTCATCGAGCCGGACAACACGGACTGAGCGCGAACCGTTTGCGTGCTCCAGGCGCTGACCGTCCAGGGACCGGGCGAGGTGATGGTCGCGTGCAAGCGAGCTCGAGCTCCGGCTGCGGGTCGTGGTGCCCGAGGCCACGTGGTGCCTCGTCGAGCCCCCGTGATCTAGCGGCGAAGCGCGCTCACAACCGGTGATCGCGCGTGCGCCCCCCGGCGAGATCGGCGTGAGGCGCCCAGCTTCGTCGTCAGATCGCGTAGGCTTGCTGCACCGTGTCGAGCGCCGCCGCCCCCGCGTCCCACGATCTCTTCGAGCTCGGCGATGTCCCGGAGCTCGGGACCGTCCCGCAGCGCATGCTGGCGCAGCTGATCCGGCCCGAGCGGTTCGGCGAGCCCCGCGACGCATTCGTGGCCGAGCCGGTCGCGATTCCCGAGCTCGGGCCGCGCGACGTCCTGGTCTACGTCATGGCCGCGGGTGTCAACTACAACAACGTGTGGGCCGCGATGGGCGTCCCGATCGACGTGATCAAGACGCGCCAGAAGAAGGGCGAGGCCGAGGCGTTCCACATCGGCGGCTCCGACGCGAGCGGGGTGGTGTGGGCGATCGGCAAGGACGTCACGAACGTCAAGGTCGGCGACGACGTCGTCGTGCACTGTGGCATGTGGGATCCCAACGACCCGTGGGTCGTCGCGGGCAAGGATCCGATGTTCGCGCCGTCGCAGCGGATCTGGGGCTACGAGTCGAACTGGGGCAGCTTCGCGCAATACTGCAAGGTCCAGGATCATCAGTGCCTGCCCAAGCCGGCGCACCTGACCTGGGAAGCGGCGGCGTCGTACATGCTCGTCGGCGCGACCGCATATCGCATGCTCCACGGCTGGGCGCCAAACGTCGTCGGCGAAGGCGATCCTGTCCTCGTCTGGGGCGGCGCCGGTGGTCTCGGCTCGATGGCGATCCAGATCATCAAGGCTGCGGGCGGTCGGGCGGTCGGCGTGGTCTCCGGAGATTCAAAGAACGAGTTCTGCAAGAAGCTCGGCGCGGTCGGCGTGATCGATCGCCGCAAGTTCGAACACTGGGGCAAGCTGCCGCGCTGGTCCGACGACATCGAGTACGCGCTGTGGCTCAAGGGCGCGCGTGCGTTTGGCTCCGCGTTCTGGCAGGCGCTCGGCGAGAAAAAGAACCCGACGATCGTGTTCGAGCATCCCGGCGAGACCACGTTGCCGACGTCCTGCTTCATGTGCGAGACCGGCGGCATGGTCGTGATCTGCGCCGGTACGACCGGCTACAATGCGACGCTCGATCTTCGCCATCACTGGATGCGGCAGAAGCGGCTCCAGGGCTCGCACTTCGCCAACGATGACCAGGCGCGCGGCTTCAACGATCTCGTGATCGCGGGCAAGGTCGACCCGTGCATGTCGAAGGTGTTCGCGTTCGCCGACACGGGCACGTCTCACCAGCTGATGCGCGACAACCTGCATCCGTCGGGGAACATGTCGATCCTCGTCAACGCACCGCGCCCCGGACTCATGACGCTCGCCGACGTGCGCGCCGCGAAGTGAGCGAGCCGGTGACG
>JAYUYE010000333.1:0-1786 GCA_043752985.1 Myxococcales bacterium | reverse complement strand
GGGCGTGACGGAGACAGTCGCGACCACCGCGGACTACGCCGGCTACGGAGACCCCGATGGTCTCGATGGCAACGTCCGCCCCCCCGACAGCACGATCTCGTCGACGGTCGTCGGCTCGGGAGCACTCCGGTTCGCGCTCGTACCGGATCCAGCCGAGATGTATCGCGTGCGCGTCATCGCGCGGCCGGAGCCCGATGTCGTGAACCCGGGCTCCCCCGCCGAGATCGGCGTGGCCGAGACGACGAACACCACAGCCACGATCACGTTCGTCGCACCCGGCGACGACGGAACGCTCGGCAGGGTCAAGGCCTACGAGATTCGCTACCGCGCGCACGAGCCGATCACCGCCGAGAACTTCGACGCACCCGGTTCGGTGGATCCGCGCGCGCTGATCGCGATCGGAGAGCCTGGCGCGGTCCAGACGTTCACACTGAACGGTCTCCTGCCGACCACGGACTACTCGGTCGCGATCCGCGCGGTCGACGATTGCCGCAACTACAGCGCGTTGACGATCCTCGACTTCACGACGCTCGAGCGTGCGCACGGCGAGGTCGATGCGTGCTTCATCGCCACCGCGGCGTATGGCTCGCCGCTCGCCGCCGAGGTCCAGATGCTGCGCGGCGTCCGCGATTCGCTGCTGCGCAAGACCGTGCTCGGTGAGCTCGTCGTCGAGGCGTACTACACCTTCGGTCCGGCTGCGGCCGGCGTGATCAGCGAGTCGGAGCTTCTCCGGGCGACGGCACGCGAGCTGCTCGCGCCGATCGTGCGTTACGCGCGCTCGGTGTCGCGGTAGGCGCTACACGATGAGTCGCGTGCGAACGCGACCCGCTGGACCGGCATCGACCTCGATCACGTCGCCGGGCCGGAGCAGCGCCGTCGACGTCGCGAAGCTCGAGACGAGCAGCTCGGCCTTGCGGAACCGATCCTTGACGAGCGAAGCCACCTTGCGCGTGATCGGAGACAACCGCAGCCCGACGCCCGCCGGCGTGCCGGTGAGGATCACGTCGCCACGCGTGAGCGGCCGACCGAGATGGTTGCGCGCTGCACGCACGATCGCGGGCAGGTCGTAGATCATGAGCTTGGTCGTCGCGCGCTGGCGGACCTCACCATTGACGCGCGTCTCGAGCGTGAGCTCGGGCATCGCCGCGAGACCGCCGGCCGGCGCCCACACCTGGTCGGCGAGCGGCAGGAATCGGTCGAACGACTTCGCTGCCGTCCAGTACACGAGTGGGTTGTCGGTGGTCTCACCGAGGGTCTGGACGAGCCGCGAGGTGAGATCGTTTGCGGCGGCGAGCCCGAGCGGCTGCGGAACACCGGCCGCGAGCTGGACCTCGTCGATCTCACCGAGGACGACGAGCGCGACCTCGCCCTCGTAATCCATCACGGCAGGAACGAAGGGAATCCGCTCGCCGATCTGTGCGCCGAGTCCGGCCTCGACGATCTCGAGCGCGGCGCGCACGGCGGCGGCATCGGGAACGAGGACGCTGCGTGCGCCCGGTGCGAATGCGCGAACATGCTTGGTGAACGAGGTCGGCGATGCGGCAGGGTCGAGCTTCTGGCCGGTCTCGCGAACGTGGTCGCCGTAGGTCAGGCCGAGCGCGACGATCGCGGTGACCTCGGGCCAGGCGATCTTATCGGGCTCGGGCGGTACGGGCGCGATCACGGCGGGCGCGCGCGCGGTCGCATCCCACGGGATGTAGTCGACACCGGGCAGCGCGGTGCGCTGATGAATCTCGACGGCGACTCCGCCAGCGACGCGTCGCTCGTCGCTGGGGTGCCACGGCGC
>JAYUYE010000332.1:0-1787 GCA_043752985.1 Myxococcales bacterium | reverse complement strand
CTGTCAGCGAGACGTTGAGGTCGGTCGCCGCGACGAGGAGCTGGTTCTTGCCTTGCGTCCGGAGCAGGACGTTCGCGAGCATCGGCATCGTGCTCTTGCGATCGGCGATGCCTTGCGCGAGGCGCAGTCCGCGAAGGAACTCGGTCTTTGCGATCTTGAACTCCATGTCACCCTCGTCTCTCTCGGTCTCTCTTGATCTTTAAGTAAGAGTAAAGATCTTTTCAGTAGTAGGAATTAGAAGGTCCTGTGGATGCTGTGGATAGCTCGATAACGGGGTGAAATACCATCCCGATTCGGAACTCCGGATCCACGCGCATCCTTCGCTCCCAGCAGTGGATGCCATGCAGGCAACATGTGGACAAGATCGAGGTCGATCTCCGTCCACTGGTTGGACACAGCCAGGACCACAGGGTTCCGCACAGCGCTCATCGGAGGATCAACGACTCGATCGCGTGGATCTCGGAGCGCAGTGAAGCGTCGTCCTTGAGCCGCTCGATGATCTTCTGGACCGCCGAGATGACGGTCGTGTGGTGCTTGCCGCCGAACGCACGCGCGAGATCGGGATAGCTGTCCTTGGTGTGGTGCCGCGACAGGTACATCGCGACAGCTCTCGGAGTAGCGACCGACTTGTGGCGACGCTCGCTCTTGATGTCGCTCGGCTTGAGGCCGTAGTAGCTCGCGACGGTCTTGATGACGCTCTCGCACGTCAGGATCTCGCGCGGACGCGTGATCGCTGCCCCGAGCGTCTCCTGGGCGAACTCGAGGTCGATGCGGCGCTTGGACAGCGAGGCGTACGCCGCGAGGCGAATCAGCGCGCCCTCGAGCTCGCGGACGTTGCTCTTGATGGATGACGCGATGTAGAGCGCGACATCGTCGGGGAGCTGGACGGCCTCGACCGCGGCCTTCTTGCGCAGAATCGCGATCCGGACCTCGAGCTCGGGCGGCTCGATATCAGCGAGCAGGCCCCACGCGAACCGCGAGCGCAACCGATCGGCGATGTCCGAGATTTCGTGCGGCTTGCGGTCCGCCGTCATCACGATCTGCTTGTGGTTCTCGTGCAGCGCGTTGAACGTATGGAAGAACTCGTCCTGCGTGCTCTCCTTGCCGGCGAGGAACTGGACGTCGTCGATCAGGAGGACGTCGATGCCTTCGCGGTAGTTCCGGCGGAAGTCGTGCATCTTGCCGGTGCGGATCGCCTGCACGTACTCGTTCATGAAGCGCTCGCTCGACAGATAGACGATCCGGGCGCCGGGGCGGTTCGCGAGCTGCTGATGACCGATCGAGTGAAGAAGGTGAGTCTTGCCGAGACCGACCCCGCCACAGATGAAGACCGGGTTGTACTTTGGCGGGTAGCTCGATGCCGCTGCCTGAGAGGCCGCGAACGCGAGCTGGTTCGAGGGGCCGGCGACGAAGGTCTCGAAGTTGTAGCGAGGGTTGAGGGATGCCGCCTCGGGGGCGTGCATGACGTCCTCATCGCGAATCGCTGGTGCCTGCGGAGCGGGGGCGACCGCGGCGGTGGCGGTCCGGACCTGGCGAACGGGCGCGCTGACCTCGATGCGGGGGCTGGCGGCCTGTTCGGCGAGGGCCTCGGCGACGAGCTCGTTCGCGGCGGTGGCGGTCAGCGGCCCGGAATCCAGTCCGTCCGGCTCGAACTCGACCAGGACCTCGTCATGGCCAAGCTCCCGGATCTCCTTGAGCAACGTGCCCAGGAAGTTCGACTCGAACCACGACCGGATGTAGCTGTTCGGAGCACGCAGTCGAAGCACGGATCCATCGAAGGATCGGAC
>JAYUYE010000331.1:0-4752 GCA_043752985.1 Myxococcales bacterium | reverse complement strand
CCGCGAGGGCGTTACGCAGCTGGGCCTTGTTCAGGGTCGCAAGCCGGGTCGGGTCCCCCGCGTGCTCGAGCGAGACCGTCGTGACTTCCCGGGCGTCGGGGTAGGTCGTCAGCGCGCCGGCGAGGTCACCGCCGCCGAACGGATAGACCACGGTCGCGGGCGTCGTGGTCGGCCGGACCGTCGCGAAGAACGCCTGCGCCGGGGTGATGTATTTCTCTCGGAAGCTGGCGTAGCGCCTGGCCATTTCGGCACAGTGCTTGTCGACGGTGGGCGCGTCCACGGTCGCCGGTAGCGGCTCGCTCCCGCCGCACGCGACCACCCGATGGAACAGCTTGGCGTCGGCGATGTAGTCGACCCCGTCCTCCGCCCATGCCGGGGCAGCAATCGCGACAACAATCAGCGCAGCAGGGACAAACCGCATGAGGCCTCCACAAGACATAGGACCAGTCGTCAGACGACGCCAGTTCTCGTCTGATTCAGTTCACGTCGCGGCGGTCCGTGCCGGTGCCCCGCTTGGGCCCGACCAGGCTGTGGAGAACCGCGCGCGCGACCTGCTCGCCGCTCGCGTCGCGCAGCGTCACGGAGACGTCGAGCTGGACGCGGGTCGAGGTCCGGGGGATCGGGGCTTCACCGATCGCGGTGATCGTGCCGCGCGCCTTCTTCGTGTACTCGATCGACATCCCGCTGACGATGAACCGGCCATCGTCGGGGAGCGAGTACATGAGGGCGATGTTGCCGGCGAGCTCGGCCAGGTTGGCGAGGGCAATCGCGTGGACGCAGTCGAGGTGGTTGCGGACCGCGCGCCGGTCGGCCATCTCGACCTCGGCGTACCCGGCGCGAAGCACCGTCACCGTCGCGCCGATCGTGCCGGTGTAAGGCGCCATCCGGCCGACGAGCCGCGAGAACACGACCTTGCCGCCCGGCATCCCGGAAAGCAGGTTCCACGCCTGCTTGATCAGATTCCGACTGCCGTCGAGCCGAGGCATAGGCAGGAGCCGGGCGAGACGGTCGGCGAGAGCCATCGGCGGACCCTACCAGATCGGCTCCGGATCTCTGCCGATTTCGTGCGCTTGTGCCGAGCGACGCGCATGCTCGTTGGGAGTAGGATGAACCAGCTCACCATGACTCTCACCGCTCGCATCTTGTGCGCTGCGCTCGTGCCGCTGATCGCGGTCGGCGGATGCAGCAGCTCGTCGAAGAAACGCCCGATGACGACGCAGGAGATGATCGCGGCTGATCCTCTACCGCTCGCAGTCGGCGCGAAGTGGACGTACGCCGTCACCGTCAAGCGCTTCGATGCCGAGGCCGGCAAAGAGACGACGAAGTCGCTCGAGTGGACGACCGAGGTGCTCGGCGCGAAGGAAGCGAACGGCGTCACCGCGTATCGCGTCAAGGGTTGGCCCACCGATCTCGCGGATCTTGATGCCGCCGCTCCCGTCGCGACCGAGAAGACCGTGCTGCGGTCGGGCAACAGCTTCATGTTCGGCACGAGCGCCGAACCGTCGCTCGATGGCGCCGAGGGCTGGTTCTCGTGGCCCGTGATCGACGGCCAGAAGATCTGTCCGAGTGCCGAGATGGTCTACTGCTGGAAGGTCTCTGCCGTCGAGACGGGGTACGCGCTGCTGTTCTACACGGGCCCCGACGAGCAGACATTCGAGATCGAGCCCGGCACCGGCATCTCGCGGTTCCACTACGCGCATCACGGCACGACCAACGAGGTCGAGGCCAAGCTCGTATCGTACGTAAAAGGTCGGCGCTAACGCGCCTTCCGGCAAACGGCGGTCGGCGGTAGCTGTCAGCCTGGGGCCGGTTCAGCTGACATCGAGGCCCTCCCCGTTGTGGCAGCTGGAGCCAAGTCGCATTGCACCCGCTGCGATGCGCTCGTACAGTCGGAGGCATGAAGCCGACGATGAACTACATGGTCCCGACGGTCATCGAGCAGACCCACCGCGGAGAGCGCGGCTGGGACATCTTTTCCCGCCTCCTCAAGGACCGGATCATCTTCCTCGGCACGGCGATCAACGACGACATCGCGAACGTCGTCATCGCGCAGCTCCTGTTCCTCGACTCCGAGGAGCCGGAGAAGGACATCATGGTCTACATCAACTCGCCGGGCGGTCACGTCTCGGCGGGCCTCGCGATCTACGACACGATGCAGTACCTGCACTGTGACGTCGCGACGATCTGCATGGGGCAGGCGGCGTCGATGGGCAGCTTCCTGCTCGCGGCCGGAACCAAGGGCAAGCGCTACGCCCTGCCCCACGCGCGCGTGATGATCCATCAGCCGCTCGCCGGCTTCCAGGGTCAGGCGACGGACATCGAGATCCACACCAGGGAGATCTTGAAGACGCGCGACACGCTCAACGAGCTGTACTCCAAGCACACGGGGCAGCCCGTCGAGAAGATCAAGAACGACACCGACCGCGACAACTTCATGTCGTCGACCGCTGCCAAGGAGTACGGCATCATCGACGAGGTATTGGTCACGGCCAAGAAGAAGGCCGAGAGCGACAAGAAGGACAAGTAGCGGTAGGCTGAGTGCCTCTGATGCCTATCGAGAAACGTGACGGTGCCTCCCTGACCTGCTCCTTCTGCGGCAAGGCGCAGAAAGAGGTCAAGAAGCTGATCGCCGGTCCCACCGTCTACATCTGCGACGAGTGCATCGGGCTGTGCAACGACATCATCGCGGAGGAGATCGAAAAGGAGGACCAGTCGTATGGCTCCTCGGCGATCCCGAAGCCGGCACAGATCAAGAAGGTCCTCGACGAGTACGTGATCGGTCAGGATCGCGCGAAGAAGATCCTCGCGGTCGCCGTCCACAATCACTACAAGCGGATCGACCACAAGCAGACCGGCGCGCCCGATGACGAGGTCGAGCTGCAGAAGTCGAACATCCTCCTGCTCGGCCCCACCGGCTCGGGCAAGACGCTGCTCGCTCAGACGCTCGCTCGTATATTGAATGTGCCGTTCGCGATCGCGGACGCAACGAACCTCACCGAGGCGGGCTACGTCGGCGAGGACGTCGAGAACATCATCGTTTCGCTGCTGCAGAACGCCGATCACGACATCGAGCGGGCGCAGCGCGGCATCGTCTACATCGACGAGATCGACAAGATCGCGCGCAAGAGCGACAACCCGTCGATCACGCGCGACGTTTCCGGCGAGGGCGTGCAGCAGGCACTGCTCAAGATCATCGAAGGCACGACCGCCTCGGTTCCGCCGAAGGGCGGCCGCAAGCATCCGCAGCAGGAGTTCCTGCAGGTCGACACGACGAACATCCTGTTCATCTGCGGCGGCGCGTTCACCGGGCTCGAGGACCTCATCGAGAACCGGATCGGTCAGAAGATGATCGGGTTCGGCGCCGGGATGAACAAGAAGGTCGAACGCTCGCAGTGGGAGCTGATCCAGGAGGTCGAGCCGGAGGACCTCCTGAAGTACGGCATGATCCCCGAGTTCATCGGCCGCCTCCCCGTGATCGCTCCGCTGCACGAGCTGTCCGAAGAGGCGCTGGTCCAGATCCTGACCCAGCCGAAGAACGCGCTCGTGAAGCAGTACCAGAAGCTGTTCGAGATGGACGGCGTGAAGCTCAAGTTCGGCAAGGGAGCGCTGGTCAAGGTCGCGCAGATGGCGGCCCATCAGAAGAGTGGCGCTCGTGGCCTCCGCGCGATCCTCGAGAGCGCGCTGCTCGACATCATGTACGACACGCCCGGCGCGAGCATCAACGAGGTCATGATCAACGAGGACGTGATCGAGAAGCACGGCTCGGCGCTGATCACGTACTCGAAAGACGCCAAGGTCGCCGAGTCCGGCGGCTAACCGAGCATCGCTTCGACGACGGCTTCGGCCTCGACTCCGCCAGCGCCAGCGAGAGGGACCGCCATCCCGCCGGAGTTCCGCGACCAGCGGGTCGTCCACGCGGTGATCGAAAACCCTACATCTCGCCAAAGTCCAAGGAGTCACGCACACCTGCGTCAACGACCGATTCTCCTGCGACTTGCCGGGCGACCTCTCCTCTGACCGGTGGAGGAGACGAATGAACCAAGACTACGAGACCTACAAGAGACTGGTGATGGCGGTCTGCGGCGCCCTGGCAATCGGGGCCAGCAGCGGCTGCGGTGATGACGGCGCGAGCAATCACGATGCTCCGCCGGACGAGGTGACCGTGGCGTTACGCGCGTCGAAGTCGAGCACGATCGCGCTCGCCGACGATGCGTCACGCGTCGCCATGGTCAACCCTGATGACGGCACGCTCTCGGTGTTCCAGACCGCCGATCACGCGCGCACCGCGAAGGTCGCGACCGGCGGAAACCCGTCGAGTGTCGTGATCGCAGCGGACAACCGCACCGCGTTCGTCGCGAATCGCGCCGACGGCACGGTGGTCCGCGTCACCGGGATCGACGGCGGCACGCCCGCGGTCGACGCCACGGTGCAGGTCGGCGCCGAGCCCGTCGCGCTCGCGATGTCGCCGACCGGTCGCAAGCTGTTCGTCGCCGAGCTCGCCGAGAGCCGCGTCTCGGTCATCGACACCCGAACGATGACGGTCGAGTCGACGTTTGCTGTCGATCGCCCGCGTGCCCTCGCGATCACGAACAACCTCGATACCAACGATGATGACGAGACCCTCGTGGTCACGCAGTTCTTCGGCGTCGCCACGCCGAACGGCGAAGCACGCGACGACGGCCGCACCGGCAAGGTCCGCCTCTACAGCCTCGCGGACCAGTCGACCTACAAGTCGATCGCACTGGCCGCGCT
>JAYUYE010000330.1:0-4753 GCA_043752985.1 Myxococcales bacterium | reverse complement strand
AGGATACCTGATTTGCGCGGCCCTGCCCTCATCCCTTACAGGCCATCTCCCTCGACATGTGTGACCAGGAAATCGCTGACTTCCTTCATCAGTCCCTCGAGGTCGCGGCCCTCGACGGAGATGGGTGCGCCGATGGTGACCTCGACCCTCTGGCCTTTCTTCATGACCTTCGCTCCCCTCGGGAGGATGTCGATCGTCCCCTTCACGGCGACCGGTACAATCGGTGCGCCGGTTCCGAGGGCCAGGTGGAAGCCACCCTTCTTGAGCGGGCCGATCCGACCGTCGCGCGAGCGCGTGCCTTCGGGCGCGAGGTAGATGCTCACGCCGTCGTTGACCAGCTGCGCCGCGTGATCGATCGACTTGCGCGCGGCGACCGGGTTTCGACGGTCGACCTCGATGAACTCTGCCGCGCGCAGACCGCGACCCCAGAGCGGGATCTGGAACAGCTCGGTCTTGCCGAGCATCCGGATCGTGGGTGACGGCAGCGTCGCGTAGAGCACCGGGATGTCGAGGTGGCTCTGGTGATTCGACATGTAGACGTACGCGCGACCGGCCGGCACCCGGTCCGCGCCCGTCGCGGTCAGCCGGATCTCGAGCAGGTCGATCACCCGACGACCGAACCACTTGGTGCGATCGTCCACGACATCGCGGCTGAGATCTCCCCGGACGATGTCGACGAGCGAAGGCGCCGTGACACGCGCCATCGCGCCGAGGACGCGCACACTGTCGAGGAACGACATGCTTCCATCATACGTGCGGTGAGGTGGGAGATGTGGTGGGTCTGCGCGGGTTTGGCAATCTGCCTCACGTGTTACGCTGACGCGGATGTCTCGCGTGCTGGCGGTGATCGCCGCTTGCTTGCTGCTGTGCGTACGCGCAGTGCAGGCCGACACGGTGCAGACGAACGTGACGCAGCTCTCGACCTCCGGTAGCTACAAGATCCGGCTCGCGGCGGCACTCGCGCTCTCGAAATCCAAGGATGCACGCGCGGTGATCGCTGTCGCCGATGCGCTCGAGAATGATGCCGACTCGACGATTCGCCGGGTCTCCGCGCTCGCGCTCGAGAAGATGATCGATGCGCGCACCGCCGAGGACGCACGTGAGCTCGGGCTCGTCGCGCTCGAGACCGCTGCTGCCAAGGACTCCGACTCCAAGGTGAAGACAACCGCGAAGGCGTCACTCAAGACGCTCGCGGGACTCAAGCGCAAGAAGGCCGACAAATCGGCGAAGCCGCCGGTCTTCGTCAACGTCGATGGAACGATCGATCAGTCAAAGAAGCTCGGCAAGGACTCCACGCTCGCCGTGAACAAGATCGTGCGAACGAGCGTCGAGCGCACCGGCTATGCGACGAGCTGGCCTGGCGGCCTACCGACCAGCGCAGAGCTGTCGTCGAGTCGATCGCGCGGGTTCATCGTGGCGTCGACGGTGAAGAAGATCGACATCACCAAGGCCGGCGCCACGACCAACATCGCGTGCACCGTCTCGATTCGCGTCGCGCCGTGGAGTGGCAAGGACGGCGGAGAGAAGTGGGAAGCGAACAAGGCTGCGTCGGCGAGTGGCTCCGCAAAGGCGACGACCGGCTCACGCGATCGCGACATCCAGAGCGGCGTGCGCGACTGCATCGAGGCCGTCGCGGAAGACGTCACCTCTCGTCAGGTCGTGCCATTCCTCAAGCGGATCGCTCAGGTCTCCCCGTAGTCTTTACGCGACGTGCGCCCAGGCCCGGCGTGCGCTCGTGCGCAGCCGAGCTCTCGGCACGCGGATCGCAAAAGCGATCGCGCAGGAGTCCGCCATGTCCCGTCTCAGCTCTCTCAAGTGCCTCGCGCTGGCTGCCCTCGCGACGGCCGGTGTTGTCGCCGCGTGCCGTGCCGCGCAGCCGGGCGAAGCACCACCGCTGGCGCCGCGGCCCGAGATCGGTGAGCCGACGAGCCCGGCACCGGTTCCGGGTGCTCGCGATCCGCTGGGTCCGCAGGATCCCGGCACGCCCGGTCAGAGCGCCCCGACCGAGGACACCGGTGGTCCACCGACCCGCAACGGCCCGATCTCGCAGATCGATCCGCCGGTCTATCGCGCGACCGAGACCCCGATCTCGCCGCTGCAGGCGCGCGATGCCGGAGCGAGTCCCGACGCCGGCGGTGGTAGGGAGCGCGATGCAGAGCGACTCGACGCGTCGCGACTCGACGCCGCAGCCCCACTCGACGCGCCGGCATTGGATGCAGCGCCCGCTCCGCGCGATGCTGGCGTTCCCGACGCGCGCGACGGTGGTGTCGGGCTGCCGCCAAACCCGGATGCCTCGCTACCACCCGACGCTGTTCGCCCGATGCACTAGCGACCTGCCCGGCAGCGCAGCCGGCAGCTCCACTAGCTGCGATGCGCAGCGCGCTTCGTCGGTCGCGCCGCGTGGGAGCGAAGGCTCGGCAGGCCAGAGCGCGGTGCACGCTTGGGCGTGTGTCCGCGTGCGGCGCGAGTAGGCTTGCTCGCGCGAGCGTGACCGTCGGTCTTGCCGTCCGGTTTCTCACCGCTCAGCGATGCCTTGAGCGCGGCCATGAGATCGACGACCTCCGGCTTCGGCGCTTCCTCGGGCGCGACGATCTCGCCGCCCTTCGCCTTCTGCGCGATCAGCTTGCGGACACGCACCTTGACCTCGTCCTTGTAGCGACTCGCGTCGAACGTATCGTGGCGAAGCTGATCGATAATCTTTTTGGCCAGACCGAGCTCGGAGGCGGCGGGCTTCGGCAGCTTGCCCATCGGCACCTCGCTCCACGCCTTGACCTCGTCGGGATAGCGCAGCTGGTGCATGACGAGGCCGTCCTCGAACGGGCGCACCATCACGACGTATTGCTTTCCCCGCGCGGAGTACGCGGCGATGCCGGCGAGGTCCGCCTGCTCGAGTGCGTCACGGAGCAGACGATACGCACGGTCGGCCCCCTTCCCCGGCCCCATGTAATAGCTGGCGTCGATCAGCAGCGGATCGACCGCGGCGATCGGGACGAACTCGCGGATCTCGATCTCGTCGGAGGCCACGGCCTCGAGCGCCTTCAGCTCCTCCTTCGACAGCTCGACGAAGTTGCCCTTCGTGAGCTCGAATCCCTTGGTCATCTCGTCGCGCTCGACCTTGCCGTGCTTCGGGCACTCGTAGAACTGCTTGAGCCGCTCACCGCAGCCCGCGTGGATCAGGTTGAAGTGGATCTCGTGGGTCGGCTCGTTCGTCGAGTAGATCTTCACCGGGATCGAGACGAGGCCGAAGGCGATGGTTGCGGTGTCGATGGAGCGAGTGGCCATGCTCCCCACGTTGCGACTCGCGTACCACAACGCTTCGTGCGCGCAGCATCTCGCCGAGCGTGGGCGCACCGGAGTACCTCGCACTCGTAGTCGGGCACGCAGCTCGCACGTGCTGGATGCATGCTGTCCACGCGCATCGCCGCCCTCCTGCTCGTCGCAGGCTGTTCTCGCACCACCGAGGTCCGCCACGTGGGCTCCCCGCTCGGTCAGTCAACAGCCGCAGGTCCGAGCGACCCGAGCGCACCGATCGCGATGACGCCCGACGTGCCACCGCCCGGGCCCGGCCTGCCGATCAGCACACCGGGTCGAGCTGCCGCGCCGAGGGGTGATGGCGGCGGCGGCGCGTTCGGCGGAGACCAGGGCTCGCCCTCGACCATCGCACCCGGTGGAACGATCGCACCCGGTGGAACGATCGCTCCGGGCGGCGCTGGCACGAGTGTTCCGGGTGGCGTGGCAACCGCACCGAGCGATCCCTCCGGCGCAACAGCACCCCGTCCGGCGACACCTGGCACCGATGCGACCACGGGCGCTCCCGTGGTGGCGCCCGTCGGTCCAGCACCGACGAGGCCGGCTGCGCCACCGCCGGGCGCGACGCCGCCGAACGTGGGACCTGGAACCGGAACCCCGGCGCCGCGACCGCCGAGCGCAACACCGCCAAACGTCGGCCCGGGCACCGGCACCCCGGCGCCGCGACCGCCGAGCGCAACACCGCCAAACGTCGGCCCGGGTACCGGCACCGCGCCGGTTCGCCCCGCGCCCACTGCCACGGGCCCGCGGTTCTCGAATCCACGGGGACGCTAGCCAGCCTCGGCGTGGAATGGTACCCGCTAGGTAGCCATGGATCCTGCGACGATCGCTGCGCAGCTCCGCGAGCTCGCCGTCTACTACGAGCTGGATGGTGACAAGCACCGGTCCTACGCGTACGACCGCGCCGCGAAGTCGGTCGAGTCGGCGAACGGTCTGCACCGCCTCGTCGAGGAGGGCCGGCTCGAGGAGCTTCCGGGCATCGGCGCGTCGATCGCGCGCGTCGTCGCGGAGCTGGCCCGCCGCGGCACCGTCGACGTGCTCGACCGGCTGCGCGCAGCGTGGCCAGCGATCGTGATCGAGCTCGCGCAGCTGCCGAAGGTCGGCGTGCCGAAGGCTCGCAAGATCTTCCAGGCGATCGCACCGGCGGATCTCGAGGCGGTCGCCGTCGCGTGTCGCGCAGGCGTGATCAGCGAGCTGCCTGGGTTCGGAAAGGTCAGCGAGCAGCGGATCCTCCAGGCGATCGAGGAGCGCCGCCTCAAGGGAGCGCAGATCCTGCTCGTCGATGCCGAAGGCCACGCGCTGTCCCTCGCCGCGCACCTTCGTGGCGAGCCGGCGGTGAAGAAGGTCGAGATCTGCGGTCCGGTGCGGCGGTTCGTGGAGGTGATCGATCACCTCGCGTACGCCGTCGCGACGCTCGATCCCGACAAGGTGATCGACAAGCTCG
>JAYUYE010000329.1:0-4754 GCA_043752985.1 Myxococcales bacterium | reverse complement strand
AGATTCTCCGCGGCGCGTCGATCCTCGGAGTCGGCGGCTACATCGATCTCGGCATCGACATCTCCAAGCGCCTGCGGCTGATCCCGAGCCTGCGCCTCGACTCGTACATCCTCGACGGCATCGATCGCGCGACGATCGATCCGCGACTCGTGGCGCGTTACACGCTGACGCCCACGATCACGGCAAAGGCGTACCTCGGCGAGTTCAGCCAGCCGCCGCAGCCCGAGTCCGTCGATCGCCGGTTCGGCAACCCGAACGTCAGCAGCGAGCACGCGACGCACATGGGCCTCGGCTACGAGTGGAAGCCGGACCGGCTGTGGACGATCGACAGCGAGATCTATTATTCGCGACGCCGCGATGTCGTCGTGTTCTCGAACGAGATCCGGATGAACGACGACGGCACGTTCACGAACACGAACTTCCTCAACGAAGGGCGCCGCGATTCGTACGGGCTCGAGATGCTGATCAAGCGCGAGATCAGCGAGCGCGCGTTCGGCTGGCTGTCGTACACGTTCAGCCGGTCGAGCCAGAGGCAGCATCCTGATAGTCGATGGGTCAAGACAGGCTTCGATCAGCCACACGTGCTCAACGCGGTCGGGAGCTGGAAGCCGGGCAAGGGCTTCGAGCTCGGTGCGCGGCTCCAGGTCGCAAGCGGGCGCCCCGACACGCCGGTGATCGGCTCGACCTACGACGCGGACACTGGCAGCTACGTCCCGGTCCGCGCGTCGTTCCGGTCGTCGCGCACGCCGCTGTATCGCCAGCTCGACGTTCGCGCGGAGAAGGTCTGGCTCTACAACACGTGGAGTCTCGGTCTCTACCTCGACATCATCAACGTGACGAACGCCGAGAATGTCGAGGCGATCCAGTACGACTATCGCTATCGCGAGTCGGCGCCGATCACCGGCTTTCCGATCCTGCCGACGCTCGGCCTGCGAGGGACGTGGTGAACCGAGCATTCGCCATCCTCGCGCTGCTGGCGGGCTGCACGACGTTCGAGGATCCGACGATCGTTCTCGATCTTCGCGTGCTCGCGATGACCGCGGAGATCATGCCGTCCTCGCAGCATCCGGTCACGGGCCTCGGACCCGACCAGGTCGTCGACGTCGATCTCGCGATGCCGATGCCGGCGGAGATCCTCGAGCAGCTCCAGCCCACGAGCATCTGCGCGCTGGTCGCCGATCCTGGCCAGCAGCGCTCGTTGCGCTGGTCGATGACGCTGTGCCTCCTGGACGAGGAGGGCCGCTGTGATCGCACGCTACCGTTCGTGGAGCTCGGCTCCGGGGTGATCGCAGATCCCGAGACCGCGCCCACCGCCCAGCGCCCGTGCGGAACCATCGAGCCCACCGCATATGGCCCGACGATCCTCGCGATGCTGCGCGAGGCCGTCGAGGCAAATCCCGTCCAGGCACTCGGCGGGATCGACTACACCGTCGTGTTCACGGTCGGCGCCATCGACGATCGCTCGACGGATGCATACGCGACCAAGCACCTCCGCGTGTCACCGCGGATCCCGGCGGAGCGGCGCCCGAACTTCAATCCGACCTTCACGTTCGTCGACGCCGCGCGCGCCAGCGGCCTCCCGGTGATGTTGCCGGGCTCCAGCCAGGAGAGCAGCCGCTGCGCCGAGCTTGACGAGTTCGACCTCCCGGACCTCTCTCCCGGCGATCGGCTGACGCTGTTCCCGATCGAACCGGACGGCACGCGCGAGGACTACGTCGTGCCCACCCTCGACGGTAAGACCGCGATGCTGACCGAGACCGTGACGTACCAATGGTTCGCAAGCCACGGCGCGTGGTCCGACGAGTTCACCGGTGGCGGCCACGACATCCTCGGCAATCAATCCCTGCTCGGCAGCGACTGGCTCGCGCCGAGCAACTTCACCGGCACGCTCGTCGTCTCGCTGTGGATGGTCCAGCGTGACGAACGCTACGGCGTGCAGTTCTTCGAGACGTGCGTCAAAGTAACGAGATGAGCCGCCTCGCCGCAGTACTGGCGATCACCGCGGGATGCAACTCGTTCCCCGACGAGGACATCGTCGTCGATCTGCGCGTGCTCGCGATCTCTGCGACGCCACCCGAGCAGGTCGTCGCGATCGATCTGTCCAAGCCGCCGAACCCATCGGAGCTGCTCGAGCAGCTCGTCGAGACCAAGGTCTGCGCGCTGATCACGGACCCGGCGCAAGCTCGCCGGATCCGCTACACGTTCACGCTGTGCGTCTACGGCGACGCAGCACGCTGCGACCCGGATCTGCCGATGAGCCAGCTCGCGTCGGGAACGATCGAAGATCCGGACACCGCGCCACTGGAGGACACCCAGATCTGCGCGACCATCATGCCGAACGGCAACCTCCTCGGCATCTTGACGGAGACGCTCGAGAGCGATCCGCTCGCAGGGCTCGGCGGCGTCGACTACCTCGTCGCGCTCGTCGTCGGTGGGGAGGACGCGGATCGAACGCTCGACGAGCATGCGGCGAAGACGTTGCGCGTGGCGCCGAAGATTCCGGTCAGCCGCGAGGCGAACATCAACCCCACGCTCGACGGCATCGACGCCACGCTCGCAGGCGGCGAACCAGTGCGGATCGCGCTCGGCCGCTGCGCGGATCAGACGCAGCCGCTCGAGATCCGCGCGAACGCGCGACTGAAGCTGATGCCGATCGAGGCCGCGACCGCTCGCGAGACGTACGTGGTGCCGACGATCGATGGCCGCACGATGATGTTCACCGAGAGCCTGACGTACCAGTGGCTCGCCACCGCAGGCGGATTCTCGCGGGGCTCCACGGGCGGCACCCGCGATATCTCCGGCAACTATCCGGAGCTGTTCACCGAGTATCGCGCACCGAACGCGGCCGACCTCGATGGGCCGACCGACATCCAGCTGTGGATCGTGCAACGCGACGAGCGCTACGGCGCGGCCTGGTACGAGTCCTGCGTTCGCGTCGTGCCCTGAGCGTCAGCCGCAGGCGTCGCACAGACCGCGAACGTGGACCTCGACCTGGTGCTGGCGGACCGCGCGAGGTGCGCGCGAACGCCGAACGGTGAGCTCGAGCTCGGGCAGGCACTCGACGGTGCCGCACGCGGTGCAGACGAAGTGCGGGTGCGCCATCTCGTGGCCTTCAGTGACCGCCTCGAACCGCCACACGTGATCGCCGACGTCGGTGCGAAGGGCGAGTCCCGCCCCGGCGAGGTCGATCAGGTTGCGATAGATGGTCGCGCGGTCCCACGCCTGCATGGTCATGCGATCCGCGACATCGCTGTGAGACATCGGCGCGCCCTTCGCACGCAACAGCTCGAGCACGGCGATGCGTGACGGCGTTGCACGCAGATCGCGTGCGCGCAGCGCGGCGCGCAAGTCGTCGACGTTCTTCGCCATCGTCGTCCACTGTACGATACCGTGACCAAGATGTCCCTGCGCAGTCGGATCGAGACCTTGGTCCGCGTCGCTCCGCCGGAAGAAGTCGCAGATCGCGGGCTCGAGATCGATCCGCGCGAGGTCGGGCTCGATCGCAAGACGATCGACGCGATCTGGCGCGCGTGTACCGCGACGTATCGCACCGGCCTGTATCCCGCGCTCGCGCTGTGCATTCGCCGGCGCGGCAAGGTCGTGTTCGATCGCTCGCTCGGCCACCTGCGTGGCAACGCGCCGTACGACGCACCCGATGCCCATCGCGTGAAGGCGTCGCCGAGCACGCTGTTCAATCTGTTCAGCGCCTCGAAGATGGTCACCGCGATGCTCGTCCACCTGTGCGATCAGCGTGGGCTGCTCCACCTCGACGATCCGGTTGCGCTGTACATCCCGGAGTTCGGCCAGCACGCCAAGGATCGGATCACGATCCGCCATGTCCTCACCCACCGAGCAGGCATCCCCAACATTCCGTTCGAGTTCGCCGACGTCGGGCTGCTCGAACGGCCGAACGAGATCCTGACGCTGCTGTCGAACCAGAAGCCCCGGTGGCGGGCCGGTCGCCGGCTCGCGTATCACGCCTTGACTGGCGGGTTCGTGCTCGGTGCGATCGTCGAGCGGGTCACCGGGCGCGGCCTGCGCGATGTGATGCACGACGAGATCCTCGCGCCGCTCGGGTTCGATGCGTTCAACTTCGGCGTGCCCGCCGCGCGACTTCCCGAGGTCGCGGTCAACGCGTTCACCGGTCCGCCGGTGCTACCGCCCCTGTCCGGCCTGCTCCGGCGCGCGCTGTCGGTCGACTTCGTCGAAGCCGTGCGCGTGTCCAACGACCCGCGCTTCCTGACCGCGGTCGTGCCCGCCGGGAACATCGTGTCGACGGCGAATGAAGCCTCGCGGTTCATGCAGCTCCTGCTCGACGGCGGTGTCCTCGACGGGGTTCGCGTGTTCGAGACCCGGACGATCTTGCGCGCCGTTGCGGAGCAGACCTACTTCGAGATCGATCTGACGCTCGGCGCACCGATCCGCTACAGCATGGGCTTCATGCTCGGAGGGCGGCTTGCCAGCCTGTATGGCCTGCGGACGCAGCGCGCGTTTGGTCACGTCGGATTCACGAACGTGTTCGTCTACGCGGATCCGAGCCGCGACATCGCGGTCTCGTTGATGACGAGCGGCAAGCCGGCGCTGTCACCCGGGCTCACGCGCACGCTGATGATCATGCAGACGATCGCGCACAAGGTGCCGCGCGACGGCACCGGTCCGCTACGCCGGCACTAGCGCGAAGTCGAAGCTGGCGCGCCGCACGTCACGCTGAACGTGATGCGCCATGATCAGCGAAGGGACGATGAAGTCATCGC
>JAYUYE010000328.1:0-1790 GCA_043752985.1 Myxococcales bacterium | reverse complement strand
ATCAGCAGGTCTCGATCTCCGAGGCCTATCACTACGCGTACTCGCGCACCCGCGCGTCGACGGCGGGAAGCTCCGTCCAGCAGCGCCCGGCATTCCGCTACGAGCTCAGCGGGCAGGGCGAGCTGATGCTGACGAAGCTCGAGATCAACAAGAACGTCGCGATGGTGGTGCCGAAGGGGCCGCCGCAGAAGTACGTCGTCCTCGACGCGCACGAGTGGCGCTTGATCGCGGAGACCACCGCGGAGAAGGCCCGCGACATCACGCTCGCGCTCGCGCCCGGCACCTACAAGGTCAAGCGCGTGCACGAGGATCGCCTCGAGGTGGCGTCACTGGTCGTCGGTGCGGGCGGTCGATCGGATCTGAGCAAGCTCGAGTACAAGGAGGCGTCGCTGGCCGCGGGGATCATCACGAAGGGTGACCCGGGCGAGCTGACGCCCGCGGAGCATCGCGACTGGCGACGGCAGCAGGCGTTCGGCTTCCTCGCCAACGGGCAAACGGCACCGGCGGTCGCGCTGTTCGACCAGCTCTTGCGTGAAGACCGTGGGGACATGCTGGCGTGGCGCGGCCGCGGCCGTGCGCTCGTCCGGATCGCGGAGGCCTACGAGCGGGTGAACGATCACAAGAGCGAGCGGCTCGCCCTCGCGGATGCGCTGAAGGCCGACCCGTCTCTCAGTGAAGACCCGCTGTTCGCGATCTGGTATCAACGGCTCGGTGAGCTCGATGCGCGCGAGCGCGGGATCACGGAGCGCAAGGATCAGTACGTGCGCGACGTCCAGCGCAACCCGCGCTCGTACAAGAAGTACGGCGTCGGCTTCGACCTCGTCAGCACGCGTGGCCTGCTCACGATCAACGCCACCAAGGTCATCCACCGGATGTTCTTCCCGACCATCGCGCTCGACTTCGTGGTCCCTGGCCTCGATTTCGGGATCACGATCGCCCCGATGCCGAGCCGGTGGAGCCCGTACATCGGCTTCGGCGCCCACGTCAGCGCGAAGAAGCTCGGCCTCGACCTCTACGGCGGCAGCATGGGCACCGCGGGCAGCAACAACGCGTCGTACTCGACGGACGACATCTGGGGCTTCCACGGCCGGATCGAGGGCGGCGTCCAGTTCGTCAGCAATGCCGGGTTCACGACCGAGCTCGGCCTGGGGATGATGGTGTTCAAGTCGACCGCGACCGCCACACAGCCCAGCAAGACGACTCAGCAATTGTGGCCTGTCTTCCACCTCGGCTGGCTCTGGTAAGTAATAGTTCCCATGTTGCCGGGTTGGTTCGTCCAGGTTGCATGACCCCATGGCGTCCCGTGGAGAAGGCGAGTCCGTCGCCGAGTTGTACAAGCGTCATGCACCGGCGTTGCACCGGCGGTGCACGTCCATCTGCGGCAACCGTGACGAGGCACATGACCTCGTTCAGGAGACCTTCGCCCGCTACCTGGCCTCGAAGGACAAGTGGGATCACCACGGCTCCGCGTTCGCGGTCCTGTACCGGATCGCGACCAACGCCTCGATCGATCGCCTGCGGCGGCGCAAGACCGCCTCCGAGGACGAGCTCGATGCCGAGGTCCACAGCGGCGATCTCGGAAACGAGCCGCGCCGGATCGATAACCTGCGTGACCTCGCGGTTCTCACCAAGGGCCTGTCCGAGGAGGAGCTCACCGTGGCGGTGCTACACCACCTCGACGGCTACACGCAGGACAACATCGCCGCATCGCTCGATCTGTCGCGACGCACGGTGGGTAAGATCCTCAAGCGATTCGAGGACCACGTGAAGAAGCGCGCCGCCCGCACCGG
>JAYUYE010000327.1:0-1791 GCA_043752985.1 Myxococcales bacterium | reverse complement strand
CCGCGCCGCGCATCAGCTGTGGATGATCACGACCGGTGAGCCCAGCGTCCTCGTTCCGACCGCGCTGCGCGATGGCGGCCGGATGACCTTCTAGCGGTACCGTACGATAGCGTCGAGTGAGCGCCGCCCATCCGACAAGGGGGACCGAGATCGCGGCGATCGAGGCGCAGCGCAACGAGGCAGGTCCGCGCGGAAGGTAGTCTGCTCGGCGAGCGACGTGCGGCGCTCGCGCGCGTCGCGATGGTCGCGATGTTCGGCATCGTGTCGCGGTCAGGCGGTCAGTCGAGCCCGCCGCACACGATCATCGGCGCGCTGTACGCGGTGTTCGCTGTTGTGACCCCGACCCCGGCAAGGCGCTGTGGCGGCCGCTGGCGCTCGCGGTCGTCGACTTCACGCTGATCACGACCATCGACTCTTCTGCTTCCACGGTCGACGTCGCGTAGGGCTACGTTCGCGGGTGCAGCGCGCGCGTCGCGAGCGTGCCCACGAGCATCGCACCGACGAACACGAGGATCGGCGTCGCCCCGGTACCGACGCTGACGAGTGCGGGGCCGGGGCAGTACCCCGAGATGCCCCAGCCGACGCCAAAGATCGCGGCGCCGGCGATCAGCGCCGGGTCGATCGCGCGCAGCGTCGGCCAGTGGAACACGCCGTCGAACAGCGGCGCCTTGCGTCGGCGGGCGAGCCACACGAACGGCGCGTGGACCCCGATCGCTCCGGCCATCACGAACGCGAGCGCCGGGTCCCACGCACCGGTGACGTCGAGGAAGCTGGTGACCTTGCCGGGATCCGTCATGCCCGAGATCAACAGACCGATCCCGAACAGCACGCCGATGAGCGCGGCGACGATGGTCTTCACGACCGGGCTCCGAGGATCGCGACGGTGATCGCAGCGATCACCATGAACGTCATCACCGCGGCGAGGGACCGCCCGGATCCGCGCGCCAGACCGCACACGCCGTGGCCGCTCGTGCAGCCGTTGCCGAGCGTCGTGCCGACCCCGACGAGCGCGCCTGCGATCGCGAGCATCGGCGTGCTGCGAACCACGCCGCCGAGCGCGGACGGCGCGACGACCGCGGCAACGATCCCGGTCGCGACCAACCCGATCAGGAACGGAATGCGAAAGCCAAGGCCCCCATCACCGGCGAACAGCCGGCCAAGCGTCCCGCTGATCCCGGCGATCCGGCCATGCGCGAGCAGAGCGACCGAGGCGGCGAGCCCGATCAGCGCACCGCCGGCGAGAGCCCGAACGATCGACGACGGATCCATCGCCCCGACCGTAGCGCATCTCGCTCGGGGTTCGGGCTTTCAGCGCAGGGTCACGCCGTTCGGCGGGACGGGCTGGTGAACACCTTCATGGCCTCTGTGCATCGAGCACTGCACGGTGCAGCGCTGCTCCGTTTGCACAGCTCGGCGGCAGGTGCTGGTTCGCTGCTCGCACCATCGGTCGACGCGCGGGCCGGCGACTCGTCCACGGATGCGACAATCAGCGCGGCAAATTCCAGGATTCGACGAGGGCGTCGTATTCGCCACGCGGGAGCAGGACGACGGTCGGGACATCCCCGGGCGCGAGGATCGCGATGAGCTCGGCGAGGGTGGCCGCTGGCATCGCGGTGCAGCCGACCGTCGAAGATCCAGGGCCACTCCAGACGTGAAGGAAGATGCAGCTGCCATCGCCTGCACCGCGCGGCGCGTTGTGCGCGACATCGACGACCCACGTGTAGAGCTCGTCCGTGCGCCGCATCTCCTCGGCGCTGGACCAATCGGGCTTCGTGGTGCGCTGGTCGAGAA
>JAYUYE010000326.1:0-4757 GCA_043752985.1 Myxococcales bacterium | reverse complement strand
GAGAACGCGACGAGGGTGTCATCAGGGGAACGATGAGCATCGCACGTGCCTGCCCACGCCCTACGCCGAGTATCGGAGAACGAGCACTGGACCAGGCGCGAAAGGACACGCCACAGCATGTCCGTTCGGTCGGTTGCCAAGCTCGAGGCCGAGGGTCACTGCGCGCGGCGCACGCTGTACGCCTGATCGATGGGGACCAAAAGTTGGTCCCAGGAGCTCACGCCGTGATTCGCTGTCACGTTCCAGAACGGTCGCAGCTGGTCGGCGCTCAGCGAAGAGCCTTCGACTTGCGCATATTCGGTGAATTGTTCGAGCGTGGCATGCTCGACCGCGAGCGCTGCGAGGACCTTGACGGCCGCATCCCAGCTCACCGGATCCAGGTCGGCAGAACCGGCGAACACACGCCCGTCGATCGCAACGAGCGCCGCTGCGAGCTCGGGGGCGATCGCGGACGACGGCACCAGGGTCAGCGCGACGACCGCATCTCCGTCGCAGCAGTAGGTTATCAGCGTGTGCGGCTCACCCGCGCCCTGGCCGACCGGCCCCGGCGTTCCCGCGAGTCCAAGAACCTCGGCGTGGGTGGCCAACAGCTCGGCGAGCGCAGAGACATGTGCACGCTTGAGATCCAGCCAGCACTCCTTCATCTCGGCGTAGCCCATGCGTGCAGCGACTCTGCGGGACGGAGATTGCGCTGGCAAGCATCACGAGCATGGAGGTGGCACAGGTGGATCTCCCACACCGCATCCGATGCTCGAGGCACCGGAAAGCTCCTGATCGTGATCAGGGGGGCCACAGCGAGACTACCGCCGCCAGGCCGGTCGGGCAGGTCGGCGGGCAGACCGAGCGAGAGCAGGGGAAGCGTTGCTGGATCCGGGACGTCGCGCAGCTTACCCGCCGTCAGTGCCTGGTAGAGCGCGCGGGAGCTCGCTGACGTCCAGCTTCGACCTCCGACCAGCGTACGACCTGCCGGGCTGGCGTGGACCGCTGCAATCAGGGAGTGTCCAGATCTCGTCGGCGCGCAGGATCCGGAACTCGATCCGCCGGTTCTTGCGGATGCCCGCGCTGACGCGTCACAGCCCGAGGTCTGCGTCGCTCGCGCTACCGGCGTACTTGTCCTTCGGCGGCCACGGGCGCTGCGACCAGTGCGGCTCCAACACGAACGACGACCGATGGCGTCCGGGTAGGAGCTCGCCGTTGCCGGCCCCCTTCGCGTAGTCGTAGTACGACTTGACGATCTCTTCGCGCGTGACCTGCTGTGCTGCAGGATGCGCGAGACACGCGTCGCGCCACGCTCGGACGCGCGCGAACCGAGGCGCCTCGGGCAGCTCGAAGGCCTCGTAGTAGTCGACGAACCAGAAGCGCATGAACAGCGGGGTGAAGACGGCCTCCGCCCAGCCGAACTGCTCGAACAGGAACGTGCGGCCCGAGCCGTGCTGGACCAGGAAGCGGTCGAGCGCCGCGTAGCTCGCGAGGAACCGGTCGAGCCGCGCTTCGCGCTTGGTGGGGTCCTGGTTCATCACGAATCCGTACCCGGCCCCGACGAGCTCACGATCCATCGTGACCAGCATGTTCTCGATCGCGCGCCGGTACGGATCACGCTGCGCGACGCGCGGCTCGGGGAACCGATCCTCGAAATACTGGAGGATCACGAGGCTCTCCTTGATGACGTTGCCATCCTCGATCTCGACGATCGGGAGCTCGGTCGCCCCATCCGCCTTCGCGAGGAGCGCAGGGTCGCGCGGCTGCGTGATGTCGATGGTGACGAACCGAACCGCGTCGGTCATGCCCTTGAGCGCGAGCAGGATCTCGAGCCGCTGGCTGAACGGACACACGGGGATCCGGTACACGGTGAGAGTCGACATCGATGACCGAGCTGTAGCAGGTCTGCGCCCGCGGCCCAGACGTTTCCTCTACTCCGGATCGGTGACAGTGGTGAGCTTCTCTCCGGCGAGCTCGGAGAGCCGGCGCGCATCGGCATCGTTTAGGTAGTACAGGACCATCGCCTGGCCGTTATCCTTCGCGCGGAACTTCCGTCCGTCGCGTTCGAGGTCCCCCATCATGTACGCGACGGTCAGCATGTCGGCCCAGTCGTCATTGACCTCGGCGTCCCAGCGCCGGTGCGTGCCTTCGAGCAGGTACTCGATCCACGCCTCGCCCGCCTCGACATCGACGTGGCCGCGCACGTCGGAGAACGCGTCGGGACGGCCCGCGACGCGGCAGAGGTGCTGTGCGATCTTCACGTACGCATCGCCGTCGTCGATGCACTCGGTGTCGAAGCTCCAGACACTCGTGGAGAACCGCCGCCCCCATGGTTCGCGCTCGACTTCGGCGCCGAGGATGAACAGGACGAGGTCGAACGGCTTGGCCTCGTAGCTCTCGCGCGGAAACGAGTACAGCACGTCGTCGATGGTGATCCCCGGCGCCAGCTCGAGTCCGAGCGCTCGAAGAGTCGCCAGCTGATCCTCGAGGTTCATGAAACGACAGTCCGATCACGAGCGGCCGAGAAGAATCGTCGATACTGCGTCCACTCCGGGTCCGGGCGGCCGCGAACATCCACGTTCAGGTCGCTGAAGGTCGGCGCGACGGTGGACTGGATGCGCCGCACAGCAACCATCGGTTCGCCGGTGTAGAAGATGAAGTCGCGAAATCCGTCGGTGGTCATCACCACAGCGAGCAGAGCACTCGGGGCAGGGCCCAGTGCGTGTCGCAAGGCATCCTCGAGTGCATTCAGCATGGCTGCCTCGACGGCCGTCGTGAGCCCAGCATCCGTGGGCTGCGCGAGCTTGACGGATACGATGAGCTCCTCTTTGTGGCCATCGGTACCGGCCAGGGATTCGAGCGCTCGATTGAAGCGAACGATCGCGGGCTTTCCCGCGACCTCACCCTGTAATAACTGCCAGTCGTCATCGGGCATTGGCATTATGAATCCTCTCGCTTCGGGCGCACGTATTCTAACGTCGATCAGGACGGCCACAGCGAGACTACCGCCGCCAGGCCGGTCGGGTTCGTCACGCACACGACCCGAGGGTCGAGCTCGCACTCCACGACCACGCCTTCCTGCGTGGCGAGGTAGAGCGTCGAGGGATTCCACACGGCGAGGAGCTCGCGCGCGACCCGTGCGAGCCGGCGATTCCACGCACCGACACCTTTACGCTGCAGGACGCGCGGCGCGAGGTACTCGTTGAGGTTCTGTCTTTTTCGGAAGAGAAGCCGGCCGAGATCGAGACCCGGTACCTGCACTCCATCGACGAACAACGAGGTGCCGATCTCCGAGCCCAAGGCAACGACGAGCTCGACGCCGGTTCGGCGGATGACGTGACTCCACCGCAGCGTCGCGAGGCTGACGTGACGGGCAGGACGGAGACTCTGCCGCTCGAGCTCGCGAAGGGTCGACGCCGAGCTCCAGGCGCCGTGATTCGAGCGAGTGATGACCGCGATCCGGTCAAACTCTCCGATCGATTCGAGCTGCGGCCACAGCGCCTGGAGCTCGCGTTCCGGATCGCCGGGCCAGGCCACGCGTGTACGCCCGAGCTCGGTTCCGGTGGGCCCGAGCATCAGGGCCTCGATCTCGTGCGAGGACACGACGAGGGCGAGCGTGCGCGGGCGCGCTCCGACCCCCACGATGGGCGCAACGCTTGGCGACGGCGTGAGCACGATGGA
This sequence comes from Myxococcales bacterium, assembly GCA_043752985.1. GTDB lineage: Bacteria > Myxococcota_A > Polyangia > Haliangiales > Haliangiaceae > JABFXX01. The sequence continues at coordinate 1,097 of JAYUYE010000326.1, read as the reverse complement.
GGGCACCGTAGACAGCGACCGTGGACTGGACAAGTGCGGGGAGCAGCGTTGTTTGTCGACCGTTGGCTGGTCGGGACGACCTGGAATCGGGCACACGGGCTTAGAGTGCGCCACGTGTCGTTGACGTCTCTTGGGCTGTCCGCCCCCCTGCTGCGCGCGATGGCGGATCAGGGGTACCAGGAGCCCACTCCAGTCCAGGCGGCCGTCATTCCCGAGGTACTCGCCGGCCGCGACGTCTGGGCCAAGGCGAGCACGGGTACCGGCAAGACTGCCGCGTTCGTCCTGCCGATCCTCGAGATGATCGGATCACTGACGGTTCCGCGTCGGGTCAAAGTGCTGGTGCTCGTACCGACGCGCGAGCTCGCGAAGCAGACGCTCGACGTCATCACGGCGCTTCGGGGGCACCTATCGCAACGAATCAAGACGGTCGTGGTTCTCGGCGGTGTATCGATCAATCCGCAGATGATGGAGCTCCGCGGAGGGGCAGACATCGTCGTGGCCACTCCCGGGCGTCTGCTGGATCTCGTCGACAAGAACGCGCTTGCGCTCGGCGGGGTCAAGCAGCTCGTGCTCGACGAGGCCGACCGGCTCATGGATAACAACTTCCGCGACGAGCTCGCGCGGATCGTGGCGTTACTCCCGACGGAGCGCCAGACGCTTCTGTTTTCGGCGACGTTTTCTCCTGCGCTCGCGAAGCTCGAGAAGCAGATGATGCGGGATCCCGTGCGCATCGAGGTGGAGGAGCCAGCCACCGAGGTTCCGTCCATCACGCAGCGTGCGATCGAGGTCGATGCGCCACGCCGTACCCCGTTGCTGCGTCACCTGATCGAGACGCTCGGGTGGGAGCGCGTGCTCGTGTTCGTGGCGACGACGCATGCTACGGAGCACGTCGCGGCCAAGCTCCGCACCGCCGGGCTCAATGCAATCGCGCTCAGCGGAGAGTTGAGCCAGGGCGCCCGCACGAAAGCGCTCGACATGTTTCGTGCGTCGCGCGTGCACGTCCTCGTCGCAACGGACCTTGCCTCGCGCGGCCTGGACATCACGGGATTGCCGGCGGTCGTCAACTACGACCTGCCGCGGTCACCCACGGACTACGT
>JAYUYE010000325.1:0-4768 GCA_043752985.1 Myxococcales bacterium | reverse complement strand
GTCAGCGCCATCTCGCCGACCTCGTCGAGAAACAGCGTGCCGCCGGTCGCCTGCTGGAACAGCCCCTGGCGGTTCTGCTTCGCGTCGGTGAACGCGCCCTTCGAGTGACCGAACAGCTCGCTCTCGAGGAGTGGCTCCGGAACCGCCGCGCAGTTGAGCGCAACGAACGGGCCCTCCTTGCGCTTCGAGCGCTCGTGGATCGCGCGCGCGACAACTTCCTTGCCAGTCCCGCTCTCGCCGGTGATCAGCACGGTCGCATCGGTCGCGCTGACCTGATCGATCAGCGTGTAGACCTGCTGCATCGCCGGGCTCGCGCCGATCAGATCGCCGCGCCCACGCGTGTTCGCGACGACCACCACCAGCCGCGCGAGCTGACCACGCAGCGCGCGATGCTCGGCCGCACGCCGCACGGCGATCGCGAGCGCCTCGACCTCGACGGGCTTGGTGACGAAGTCGTACGCGCCGGCGCGGATCGCACCAACTGCCGTCTCGAAGCTGCCGAACGCGGTCAAGACGAGCACCGGAATGTCAGGCCGATCGAGCATCACGCGCTGACACAGCTCGAGCCCCGTCACGCCCTTCATGTTGAGGTCGGTGATGATGACGTCGACGTCGCTCGTCGGGATCGCGGCAAGTGCCTCCACGCCCGACGTGAACGTCGTGATCGAGAAGCCGCGCTTCTTGAGCCCGACAGCGATCAGATCGACCATCTCGCGCTCGTCGTCGATGACGAACAGCTTGGTCACGCGGAGCCCCGGGCCGGCAAGTAGACGGTGAACGTCGAGCCGCTGCCCGGCGTGGACAGTGCGTCGATCCAGCCGCCGTGCTCGCGCACGAGGCCCCAGCTCACGGACAGCCCGAGGCCCGTGCCGTCGCCGACCTCCTTCGTCGTGTAGAACGGCTCGAACATCCGGACGCGGGTGATCTCATCGAGTCCGGAACCGGTGTCGCGCACGTCGATCGCCATCCACGGCTGCTCGTCACCACCGACGTACGGTGGTGGCACCTGATCGACGCGCCGCGCAGCCACCGTCACGGTCCCTCTCGCGGGCGTCGCCTGGATCGCGTTGACGACGAGGTTGGTCAGCACCTGTGTCAGCTGGCCATCATCTGCCTCGACGCGCAAGGTCTCGTCGGCCGGAGGTGGCACGAGCGTGACATTGGCTGTGCGCGCGATCGTCGAAACGAGCTCGCACACACGCTTGCCGAGCGTCGCCACGTTGAGTGGCGCCTTGTGCAGCTCTCGAGGTCGGGCAAAGTCGAGCAGCTGGCGGATCAGCGACGTCATTCGCTCCGCCTGCTCGACGACGATCCGCGCAGAGTCGATGATGTCCTGACCCTCGACCTCGCCATCCACGATCAGCTTCGCACGCCCACCGACCACGTTGAGAGGCGTCCCGAGCTCGTGCGCGAGACCCGACGCGAGCTTGCCGACGGTCGTCAGCCGATCCGCGTGGCGCAGCTGCTCGGTCGCCTGCTCGCGCGCCCGGCTCTCGTCGGCGAGCCGCTCGCACATCAGGTTGATCTCGTTGGCGAGCTCGCCGAGCTCGTCGCGCTGATCGAGCTTCAGCGGTCCCGTCAGATCGCCGGTGCCGACGCGCCGCGCCTTCGCCGCGAGCCGGTTGATCGGGCGGCCGATGAACACGACGCCGAGGGCGAGCGCGAGCAGGCCTGCGATCACGACGGCACCCACGGAGCCGAGAATCTCGCTCTGCAGCGAATCGCGGATGTAGCTGTCGAGCTGCTCCAGCGATTGCGCGATCTCGAGGCCACCGCGCCGCTCCTCGGCGACCTGCACCGGGATATAGGTCAGCAGGATTCGCCGTGTGCTGTCGCGCAGCGTGACGACCTTGCCCTGCGCCATTGGCTCGAGCTCGTCGAGGCTGGCCCGCGGGGCATCCTGCCCTTTCGCGTCGAGCCAGACCCAGCGGGCCTGAAGATTTTCCCGCTTGCTGGTCGCGGTCTCGAGAAAGGCGCGCGCCGCGGGCTCGCCGTCACGCTGCCAGACGTGCGCTACACCGCGGGCCAGTGCGCGTCCAAGAGCGGCCGCTTCGCCGCGCATCTGGCGGTCGAACACGTCCCGTTCGCGCTGGTAGTCCAGGTAGCCCTGGATCAGCGCGACGAGCGCGACGCCGATGACGAGGGCCGCGATGAACTTCCGTGTCAGCCGCATTTTTCCGCGAACCGTGTTCTACCGGAAACCCGAGCGGCGTGCTCGCCTGTCTCGATGGGCGTCTCCGCGCAGGGGTGGCTGCGAGGCTCCTCCCTGGGCGGTGGCGCGGTTTGTGCTGCACTGACAGGAAAAGGAGCACGTCATGCTGCCCAAGAACATCCTGGTACCGACGGATCTGAGCGAAGGCGCCGAGCACGCTCTCGACTACGCATGCGAGCTCGCGCGCACCCTCGGGGCGAAGATCCATCTCCTCAATGTCATCGGCATCCCCGTACTCGGCGTCCCCGAGCTCGGCATGGCGCTGACCAGCACGATGATCGATTCGATGATCGCCGACAACCAGTCGGCTCTCGACAAGCTCGCCGCTCACAAAAACTGCGCCGGCGAAGTGATGCTCAGGACCGGCGACGCGCGCGATGTGATCCTGCAGGCCGCAAAGGAGCTCGGTATCGACCTGATCGTGATGGGTACCCACGGCCGTCGCGGGTTGACGCGAGCGCTACTCGGCAGCGTCACCGAGAGCGTCGTGCGCTCGGCGCAGTGCGCGGTCCTGACGGTTCGCCGCCCGCATGACGAGAAATCCGGCCGTCACGCGGCGTGAGCTGCAGCCGTGATCCGGTTCCTGATCGTCTACGCCGCCGGAGCGGTCGGATGCGGTTCGCGCTACCGATTCGCACGCCGCTCGTGACCAACCTCGGCTCGTTCCTGTTCGCGCTCGTGATGGAGCTGATCGGCCGTCGGTCTTCACATCCTCGCCGCGTTCGCGAGTGTGCCGCGTGAACGCTTCGTGCCCGAGCCGTGACCGAGCACGCGTCTGACGCTGGGCCGTTACCTATTGGCGGCCCATGCGTGACGGAACAAGCCGTTGCGCTCAGGGCTCGCACTCACAGACCGCGACGTACTGCGTGTTGCAGCGCTCGTCGTTGATCTGCGAGCTCGCCGTGACGCCCTCGACGCAGTCCTCACCCGGGTTGGCGTCGTCAGGCGCGCCGGTGACCCATGGCAGGAATGTCTGCGGCGTCCCCTTCGTGGTCACCCAGGTGTTCTCGGTCGCCTGATCGGAGATGCCGACCCAGAACCGCGGCACCGCGGCGAGGGTCGCGAGCGCCTGGAGCTCGAGGAGGTCGTCCGGAATTGCGAGGTATGCGCTCGAGGTCGTGGCGAGGCACATGTCGCGCTGCTGGTTCCAGTTCGCGGACGGCACGATCCGGTAGCGATGCGTGCCCTGCCCGCCCGCGATGGTCGCGTAGTTCCCCGGGCATCCGGTCGGCGGGCTATCGATCATCGCTGCATCGATCGGGGGACTGTCGATCGGTCCACCGTCGATACCAGCCGCTCCGGTGCACTGATTCGCCAGCGCCCCGGCCGAGTCACCGAACCGCTCGCCGCTCGTACAGCCGGTGTCGGGAAAGCTGCAGAATCCGACGGACTCGCAGGTGCCACCGGCGCCGCACTCCGTGTTGGTCGAGCACCGGTACTCGGTGCCACGCAGACATGCGCTCGATCCGAGCGCGAGCGTCACGACGAGCAACCAGGACGTGTGCATCAGAAGCTCCCTCCAAAGGTGACGAGCCCGCCGCGATCGACAGGTACCAGTCCGACGCGCTGCGTTTCGTGCGCGTCACGGTTGCGCATCACGTAGCGAGCGACGCCCGCACCGATCAACACGGCGCCACCACCGATGAGCAACACCGAGTACGTCCGCTTTGTCCGCGCACCGTCGACGAGATCGTCATATTCGGCGAGGCTCGGTGCCTCCTCCGCTGCATCGAGATCCGATCGCGCGCCGGTATAGAGAACGACCCCGACCACCATCGACACGACACCAGCTCCGACGAGGACACCGCCGACGGGATCCTTGTACCAGGCGCTTGGCGCAAGCGGAGCAACGACCACCGGGGGCGGCAGTGGCTTGTCCTCCGGAGGCGGCGGTGGCGGTGGCTGCTTCTCGCAGCTCTTGATCGCGGTCTTGGTGTCGACCATCGCCTGCGGCGGCGGCTTGGTCTCCAGGTAGCTCTGGTAGTACTCGATCGCGTCCGGACAGCGCCCCATCTTCGCGTAGACCTGCCCGATGGCGTAGAGGAGATCCGGGTTCGGGTCGAGCAGGTACGCAGCCTTGAGCTCCTCGGCAGCGACTTCGAAGTTGTCCTGACCGTGTGCCTCCATCGCCTTGGCGAGGTGAGCCTGTGCTTCGGCCTTGGGATCGGCCTGCGCCACGAGAGGTGTGGCGAGCACCAGCGCGAACAATGGAGCGAGAGCGGAGCGCGGCATGTTCACTTCTTGTTCGGGAAGAGGGTGTTCGGATTCCACTTCGGCTTCGGCAACGGCTTGGGCTTTGGCTTCGCGACCGCGGTCGGCTTCGCCGCAGGCTTCGCCTTGGCGACCGCGATCGCCTTCGGTGCGGGCTTGGTCACCGGCTTCGGGATCGGCTTCGCCACCGGTCTCGGACCCGGCTTGGTCACTGCCACGGCAGGCTTGGGATCCGTCGCCGTGGTGTCACGAACCGGCGGCGCCGGCTCGGGCGCGACGGGCTCGGGCGCGACGGGCGCGACCGCGACGGGCTCGGGCGCGACGGGCTCGGGCGCGACGGGCGCG
>JAYUYE010000324.1:0-4770 GCA_043752985.1 Myxococcales bacterium | reverse complement strand
GCGCCGGACGACCTCGGCCGGTCCGATCGTGCCCGCGACGAGCTGCGCGTAGGCGTCGATCAGGCGCCGGGTCTCGTCGGCCGTCTCGCGAACAAGCTCGATGCGCAGGCGGCGGACGCCACGCGCGAGCAGGTCGGGGACGAGGCTCGCGGCGCTCTGGGCCTGTGCGTTGAACACGGTGTTGCGGCAGCCGACATCGACCACCACCGGGTGGACCAGGCCCACGCGATCGCGCAAGGACACGGCGTGCTCCTCGCACGGCCGACCGCAGGTTTTGTAGTCCTTCCCCGTCGACAGGAGGTGCGCGTAAACGCAGTGCTCGGTGTGAAATGTCGGAATGTGATGATGGACCGTGACGCCGATCCGCCCGGCCGGGGTGGCGTCGAGCAGCGCGAGCAGCTGATCGCGATCGAGATCGTGCGAGGCAGTGAGTGTCGCGAGCCCCTTGCCGAGCACCCAGCTCGCGGTGATCGAGTTCGTGACGTTGAGCGAGAAATCGCCGTGCAGCGTGGGCCGCTCGGCGGCGGGCAGCGCGGCGAAGTAGGCGAGGGAGCCCCAGCTCCGCACGAGCACGTGGTCGGGTGCCAGCCGCGCGAGGTGGGCGTCGATCCGCTCCTCACCGGGCTTCTGCACGCGCACGGTCGCGACGCCGACGCGGACGCCGCGAGCCTTCGCGCGATCGACGGCCTTCGCGAGCCCGACAAGCTCCATCCAGTCGAGCTCGACCTCTGGAACGCCCGCATCGAGCACGGCATCGAGCTGCGCGTCCGTGCGGCACAGCGGGATAACGGTCGGCGGCGCGAGCTCGATCGAGCCGGGGTCGCTGCGCAGCGACTCGATCACCGAGCCGGTCGCGAGCACGCGATCGACGCGGACGACCGCGGCCTCGAGCTGCGCGACGAGCTGACGGCGGACTTCCTTGAGCTCGGAGACCGGGACATGGAGTCCTGATGCGAGCGCGCTGGCGTCGACGCCGGCGAACTGAAACGGCGTGCCGCCGAATGCACCGAGCTTGTCGGCGATCACCTCGGGCGAGATGCCCGCACCGCGCGCAGCTTGCAGGGATGAGGTCGTGGCCGCGCGCGCCTCGTGCGGGACTCGCGCATCGATCCGCGCGATCACCTCGAGCGTCGATCCCTCCGCGCCGCGAACCTCGAGCCAAACAGGGATCCGACCGAGCGCACCGCGGCCGGCCTCCACGGCCTTCTCGCCGGCGCGATTGATCTTCGGGTCCGAGCTGATCCACACGAAGTCGCCGACCGCCACGCGCGTGAGATCGGGACCGGGATTGCCGAACCGCAGGCGATAGCCGTCCGCGATCGCATCGACGCCGAAGATCGGTCCGCCTTGCTCGTCCTTCTCCGGCGTTCCGTGATCGAACACGACGCCCATGCCGGCGCGCGGCTCGATCTTCGGTCCGGCCGCGGGCGTCGCCGCGGGTGCATCGACCGCGAGGCCACCCGTGATCGGGCGCTGCTCGGGGGCGGGCACCACATAGACCGAGTCGCGATCGATCTTCACGATCTTGCCGAGCGGCAGACCGCGGTGGCGCGGAAACCTGCCCTCGACGAGCGTCTGATGATCGGCGCCGCCGAGGAAGCCGGCAGAGATGCCGCGGCTGTACGCGACGTGCAGCGCGGTGTCGTCGGCCGGAACGTCCATTGGGCTGGGCGGCAGCGTCTCGCCGACGGCCTCGGCCGCGGCGCGGCGGTAATGAGTCACCGCGGTCGCTACATAATGGGGCCCCTTGAGCCGACCCTCGATCTTCAGGGAAGCGACGCCGATCTCGGCGAGCGCCGCGACCGCCGCCGTGCCTGCGAGATCTTTGGGCGAGAGGAGGTATTCGACCTCGCCGAGCGCGCGCTCCTCGCCGTCGACGACCAGGCCGTAGGGAAGGCGACACGCCTGCGCGCACTGCCCACGGTTCGCCGACCGGCCGCCCCATGCTTCCGACGACAGACACTGGCCGCTCCATGCGACGCACAGGGCGCCGTGAATGAAGACCTCGAGCGGGATCGCGGACCCGGCGGCATACGCGCGGATCTCTTCGACGGAGAGCTCGCGCGGTACGACGACGCGCGACAGTCCGAGGTCAGCGAGCAGACCGACCGCGAGCGGACTCGACGCGGTCATCTGGGTCGATGCATGGATCTCGAGCTCGGGGCACACGGCGCGCGCGATCCGACAGACGGCGGGATCCTGGACGATGATGGCATCGGTCCCGGCGGCGGCGACCCGGCGGATCAGCTCCTCGACGATCGGCAGCTCCGGCTCGAACACGAGGGTGTTGAGCGTGACGTAGAGCCGGGCGCCGGCGCGGTGCACCCACGAGACGATCTCGGCGAGTCCGTCCGACGGGAAGTTCTCGGCGCGCGCGCGGGCGTTGAAGCCGTCGTCGAGACCGATGTAGACGGCGTCCGCGCCGGCTGCGAGGGCTGCGGCCAGTGCGTCGCGGTCCCCGGCAGGGGCCAGGATCTCGGGGCGGCGCATCTGTGGTCGACCTTTCCGGGCAGCGTTGCATACCACGTCCGGTGCAGGAAACCATCCTCACGTCGCACGCTTGGCCTGCCAAAGCCCCTTGCACTCCGGATCCCCGATTCCTTATAACGCCCGTCGCTAGGCCCCCCCGAGGAACCCCACCATGACGTCTCTAGTAGCCTTTCTCGCCTCCGGCGCCGACGCCGTTGCCGGCGTCGCAGTCCGGCCTCACAGCGAGGCCCAGCTCGTCCTCCCGGACTTGCATCAGGTCCACTTCCTCGGCACCACGGGCTGGAACATCCTCGCCCTCGGTCTCGTGGTCTGCGCGGTCGGCCTGCTCTTCGGCCTGATGAAGTATCAGCACCTGAAGAACCTGCCGGCGCACAAGGCGATGATCGAGATCAGCGAGCTGATCTACGCCACGTGCAAGACGTACCTGAAGACCCAGGTCAAGTTCATCTTCTGGCTGTGGGTCCTGATCGCAGGCGTCATCGTCGTCTACTTCGCGGTCCTCGAGAAAGTGCCCGCACCGAAGGTGATGGCGATCGCCGGGTTCAGTGTCATCGGCATCCTCGGCAGCGTGATCGTCGCTGCCTTCGGAATCCGGGTGAACAACTTCGCGAACTCGCGCGCTGCCTTCGCATCGCTGCGCGGCAAGCCGTACGGTGTCTACGCGATTCCGATCGAGGCCGGCATGTCGATCGGCACCGTGCTGATCTCGCTCGAGCTTCTGCTCATGCTCGCCATCATGCTGTTCCTCCCCGGTGACTACGCCGGTCCGTGCTTCATCGGCTTTGCGGTCGGCGAGTCGCTCGGCGCCGCGGCGCTCCGTATTGCCGGCGGCATCTTCACGAAGATCGCCGACATCGGTTCCGACATGATGAAGATCGTCTTCAACATCAAGGAAGACGATGCTCGCAACCCCGGCGTCATCGCTGACTGCGCCGGTGACAACGCCGGTGACTCGGTCGGCCCCACGGCCGACGGCTTCGAGACCTACGGCGTCACCGGCGTCGCTCTGATCACGTTCATCCTCGTCGCGCTGCCCAACATCCCGGGCATCACGGCGGGCTCGTTCCTCCCGAGCGGCGCCCCGGCGGATCCGGGCGAGTGGACGCAGACCGTCCTCCTCGTCTGGCTGTTCGCGATGCGCATCATCATGATCCTCGCGTCGGTCGGCAGCTACCTGATCAACGAAGCGATCACGAAGGCGAAGTACCAGAACGCCGCGAAGATGGACTTCGAGCACCCGCTCACGGTCCTCGTGTGGCTGACCTCGATCGTCTGCGTCGGTCTGACGTTCCTCGTCTCCTACTTCCTGATCGGCAAGGGCGAATCCGCGCTGCCGTACGGTCTGTGGTGGAAGCTGTCCGGCATCATCTCGTGCGGCACGCTCGCCGGCGCGATCATCCCCGAGCTCGTCAAGGTGTTCACCTCGGTGAACTCCGGCCACGTCCGCGAGGTCGTCACGGCCTCGAAGGAGGGCGGCGCGTCGCTCAACATCCTCGCCGGTCTCACGGCCGGTAACTTCTCCGGCTACTGGATGGGCCTCGTCATCACGGCGCTGATGGGGATCGCGTACCTGATCTCGACGTCCGCGGGCCTCGCGGACATCCTGTTCGCGACCAACGACCTCTCCGGTCTACCGATGACCGAGTTCGCCTGCAAGGCGGCCGCGGCCGTGTTCGCGTTCGGTCTCGTGGCGTTCGGCTTCCTGGGCATGGGCCCGGTCACGATCGCGGTCGATTCCTATGGTCCGGTCACGGACAACGCGCAGTCGGTCTACGAGCTCTCGGTCATCGAGGGCAAGGCCGGCATCGTCGAGGAGATCAAGAAAGACTTCGGCTTCACGCCTGACTTCGAGAAGGCAAAGATGTTCCTCGAGGAGAACGACGGCGCAGGCAACACGTTCAAGGCGACCGCGAAGCCGGTGCTCATCGGCACCGCCGTCGTCGGCGCCGCGACGATGATCTTCGCGCTGATCATGCTCGTCACCGACGGTCTCAAGCAGGAGGCCGTTGGCAACCTGTCGATGATCCACCCGCCATTCCTCCTCGGCCTCGTGGTCGGCGGCGCGATCATCTACTGGTTCACCGGCGCCTCGACCCAGGCGGTCTCCACCGGCGCGTACCGCGCGGTCGAGTTCATCAAGGCGAACATCAAGCTCGACGATGGCCAGGAGAAGGCCTCTGTCGAGGACTCCAACAAGGTCGTCGAGATCTGCACGATCTACGCGCAGAAGGGCATGAAGAACATCTTCATGGTCGTGTTCTTCACGACCCTGTCGTTCGC
>JAYUYE010000323.1:0-4771 GCA_043752985.1 Myxococcales bacterium | reverse complement strand
CCGGTCGAGCGGACGATCTCGTGGGGTTGCGGGGTCGGCCAGGAGGCGCGTCGCGGTCGCAACACTGACGGGCGCTGCATCGGAGCCGTGTCGACGACTGCCTACTGCCACGGGAATCCATGTGTGACCAAGGTGACCGCGGTCCCGGAGTACACGGGCTACACGGCGCGAACGGTCGTCGAAATCGTGCCCCAGAACGCGGGCCCACTCGATGCATGGGTCGAGCTCCGCCACGAGGTCGGCATCGTCGAGCGCCGTCCGATCCTCACGTGCGAAGTGCTGCCGGTGCCGACCGTCGTGTTCGGTTGCCGCATGCGCGACACGGCGACCGGCGCGTTCAGCGCGTGCCCGGCGCTGATCCCGGTGGGCGCGGAGCTGCATCTGGACGCCACGGTGACCATCTCCAGCGGTCACGCACCGCTGCCATCGCTCGACGTCCGTCTCGACGACGTTGGGTTGGACATCAACCCGCCCTATCCGCGCGGCCCGATCGAGTGCACGCGCACCGATGGCGGCGAGGATCCCCATCGCCGCGGTGTGCGGTGCGCGGTCGCAGGCGTGGTCGCCGGGGCCCACGCGTTCACGATCCAGCTGCAGCCACTACCGAAGCGCGTGCTGTCGTTCGAGGTCGCACAGCGCTGAGTGTGATCGGTTCTGGCCGTCGATCTACGCCGTTGTCCGGGCGCATAGCGTCGAGGCGAGCGCGCTGCTGGAGCTCGATGACCAGCCCGATCGTTCCTCCCTTGCAAGAGAGGAACTCGATCGCCAACTCGCGAGCAGCATCGCGCAAGCGCGCCGCGGCGGGTTCGTGGATGAAGCCTCCGTGCTCTGCCCGCGCAAGGATCCGAGCTACCCCGTCGGTGACGTCGAGGAGTTCTTGATCGATCACCACGCGAAGGAGGTCCGCGCCGACATCCTCCAGGTCGGCCACCACGGCTCGAAGACCTCGAGCCGGCGCGGCTTCCTCGAAGCAGTCCACCCATCGCTCGCGCTCGTCTCCAGCGGCCCGAAGCGGTACGGCAAGGTCACGCTGCCCGATATCGAGGTGATCGAGTCGCTGGAGCGCGAGCGCGAGCGGCAACTCGCGGCGATTCCGGTGGTCGTTCACGAGGCGCGCGTGCTGTCCGTCTCGGAGTACATGGTGCTGTGCAAGGTCGAGGGGCTGACGTTCAATCCGAAGCTCGATGGTCCTGCGAAGGTGAAACGGGGCGATACCGTGCGCGTCACGGTGCAAGGCCAGCGCGTGCTGTACCTCGAAACGACCGCGAGCTCGGGCAAGGTCCAGCGGCACAAGCCGCGTTAGACGGTTGGTGGCGCTGCGCACCGGCCTTCGGATCGGGGAGCTGCGAGCATTGCGCTGGCAGGACGTCGATCTCGTCGCAACGGCTGGTCGTGCTGCGCAACGTCGTGAACGGAATCGTGACTCGCCATCTCGGGTACGTGCTCGACAAGTCCGTGTTCGAATCTCCACCTCGATCGAGGCGTGCGCTGGTGGATCTCATTCGCAATCCGTTTGCCACGTGGTTTGCGGGTGCTCCAAGAAGGAGCCATCTTGCGATGGAGGGGGTGGCCCCCAGCGCCAGCATCCACGGATCCCGCCCCAGATTCTGCCCCAGATCCGCCGCTGGCACCGACGGCGCCACACCGACGATTGCGCCACCCTGATCTCATCTTGAACGGGACGCGAAGTCGTGAAGCCGAAGATGCTCAATGATTATTGAGTGTCAGACTGCTGTGTTAACGATCTCTCATGTCGACCGAAGCCGAAGCTCTCGGCGAGGGGATCGCGGAGCTGGCGGCGCAGCCTGATTCCGCGTGGCCCGCTCCGGGGTTGATGTCGGGCGAGATGCCTTCGCGGCAGTCGGCCGGCCGTCCTGTGGGAGCGTCCGCATGTTGGACATCTGCTTCGGACAAGTCTCGGACGAGTCGGCGACGCGAACAATCCGCGAACAATCAACCCCGTCGCGGATCTCGAATGATCTCGAACCGCGAACAATCAACCCCGTCGCGGATCTCGCGGATCTCGCGCGTACGAGGGCAGTCGCGGCGCGCCACCGCCGGGAGCGTCCGCATGTTGGACATCTGCTTCGGACAAGTCTCGGACGGGTTGGTGACGCGAACCAACCAACCCCGGCACGGATTTCTGGGATTTCTGGATTTCGGATTTCGGGATTTCGGGGATTTCGGGATTTCGGTGCGTGGATCTCGTTGTGCACCGATGACAACCTGGCGAGACGCGGCCGCCTCCTCGATCACCAGTACACGTCCTCGGCGATACGGGATCTGGACTACTCAGCCACATCGTTTAGGCGTAGCTGCCTCTGGGTCGCGGTTCGCAGGCACCGGGCCATCTCGGGGCCGGCGGCGAGCTGCTCGACAGACTGGCCGGGATGCCGCGCGCGCAGCTCCTGGATGCACTGGTCCGCCGCGCGCATCATCACCCCGGCCCTCGCTTCATCCGACGCCGGCAGGCTCGGGTGTCCGGTCGCCTGGTTCATGCACGTTGCGAACGTGGCGTCGGGAATGAGCCCCTGGGCGGGGAGATCCGGTCGCCGCTGGCGAACCTCGTCCAAGCACGCGGCGATGCGCGCCGACTCCTCCAGCGCTCGCGGGGTGGAGCTCTTGGACGCCGTCACCTCCACCACGACGCGCGTCCCGGGTGGTCCGAAGGGCTCGCGGAGGCGGAGCGCGAAGGCGCCCTCGCGGATGCATTCGCGGAGCTCGGCATCATCGGGAGCGTCGGGACGCGACTGGTACTCGCTGTCGGTGACGGTGGCGCCGGCCTCGGGATCCTGCACGATGGTGAGCTGGACCGTCGCGCGTGCGCTCGTGGTCTGCGCGGGCGAGCGCGCGAGGAACGAGTCGACGCACTCGACGAGAACCGCGCCGAAACCGTCGAGGTCCGTTAGGATCGCGGGCGGCACGATCGCGCCGTCTCCCTCCACCAAGCGCAGCCTGAACTCCGCGTTCGGTTCGCTTGGGCCCGACGTGCCGCGCGTCTGGATCGCTGCGCCCGCGGGGCCGCGCGCTTCGCGCGTTCCGAATCCGCCCATCATGCGACCGGCTGGCCCGGCGGTACGTGTCGTGCCGCCGGTCTGCCCGGGCTCGGTCGCGCTGGCGACCTGCTGCACAGACGCGTTGTTCGCGCTCGAGCTCTGATGGTAGCCCACGAGCGCGATCACCGCGCTCAGGCCCACCGTGGCCAACCCACCTACGATCCACTTCTTGCTGTTCGACATCATCGTTCCTTCTCGGTTCGCAGCTGCCGAGGCAGCTGCAGGTTCACCCGCAAGACCCACGGGACAGAGCGCCATCAACCACGAACGCGCGTCGCCACCGGCATCGCGCTTGAGCGAGGCACGAAGGCGCTTGAGCTCCTCGCTGATGCGCCACCCCGCGGTGCCGACCGGTAAATTGTTGCTGTGGAGTCGGGTGCTCAGCGCCCGATCGCGTCTTCGACCGCGAGCATGAAGTCTTCGGCGGGCACGGCTCCATGCACACGCTTGCCGTTGACCAGCGAGCTCGGCAGCGCGGTGATGTCGAGCGTCGTGCGCTGATCCTGGATCAGCTCGAGGTCGTCGCGGTACGTGTGCTGTGCGAGCTCGGAGCGGAATCGCGCGGTGTCGAGGCCGAGCTCCTGCGCGATCGCGGTCAATGCGTCGCCCGTCAGTTCACGCTGGCCTGCCACGCGATCGAGCATCGGCCAGAGCGCGCCCTGTGCGTGCGCGGCAAGGACGGCTTCGCCGGCGAGGTCCTCGCTGCCGGCGCGCAACGCCGTCGGATTGACGACGATGCGGACGTCGCGCGGATGCTTCGCGCGCACCGCGCCGAGCGTATCGACCAGGCGGCGACCGAACCGATCCCCGAGCGCGAGGAACGCCACGATCGTCACCTTGGCGTCTGCGGGCCCCACCGCTGCACCGCGCCCGACGCCCAGATCCGAGTAGCCTTCGCTATCGACGCGCTTCGGCGTCACGACGGTCCCCGACAAGCGAATCGTGATCTGGTCGCCGGGCGCGTTCGCTGCCAGCCCGACGAGCCGTCGCCCGGCACACAGCGACAAGAAGTTCTCGACGCTGACCGCACCATCGGGGAGGTTCGTGGTGATCGGGTTCTTGTCCTCGACGATCCACGTCTCGACCTCGGTCGCGGACAGCTCCTGGCCCCTCTCGTCTACGAGCGCTAGCGGTGTATTCCACGCGCGACTCTCGGGCGCGATCGATACCGACGCGATCCGGCCATCGCGGATGGTGGCACGGATCAGCGCAGGCGCATCAGTCAACGCGTTTACGAAGCAGCGCGTTGCAGCCTGGCGAACCTCGTTGGAGGCAGAGAGTCCCGCCTCCACGTCGATGACAACGTACTGGCCATCGCGATCCCCGCCGTGATCGTCGGCGGAGGTCGGTCCCGGCACCGCACCGGGCGTGGGGACCTGACCGGGTGTTGAGACGCGGTCCACGGACCCGGTTTCCGCCCCACTCTCCATCCGCGCGGCGGGGTCCGCAGTGAATACAGTCGTCGCGGTGGATGAGGTCTCAGCCGTGGATGCGAACGCCGTGTGACCGCGCGTGTAGATGACGAACGCGACCACCAGCGTGATCACGACACCGGCGATTGCGAGCGCCCCTTTGCGCGCGATGCCCATCCGCGGCAGCGCGGCGGACGGTGTGGATGCAGTGGCCACGCTCGTCGACGTCGCCGCGCTTGCCACATTCTGCGAGGACATCGCCACGGCGGCAACGATCGTTGCCGTCATGGCAGCGCCGGGGCG